>JBGSYU010000376.1:0-13838 GCA_041750715.1 Lacipirellula sp. | reverse complement strand
CGCTGCTGCCGGCGCTACGCGGCGACTAGCGGCGAGCGCCGCGGCGGTCTAAAGTCTGATTGGATCATTTAGCCCCCGGTCACTGACCGGGGGCTAACTGTAAGGCGAATTGCCTTCGTTAATTGATGCTGGACCTTTACGCCATGCGTAGTCTGTTGTTCGTCGTTGCGTCGTTTTGCGTCACCATCCTCTGCTGGGGCGTCTATTTGCCGACGCTTCATGTGGGTCAGGCGGCGATGTCGACAATATCGACGCCGGCTCGGCTGCGGCCATTCGTCTGCGTAGGCTTGGCGTATTTTTTGGTCGGCGTCATCGTTCCGGCAGTGATGTTGAAGCTCCGCGGCGAGAGCGGCTCGTGGAGCGTCACGGGCATTATTTGGAGCCTCGCCGGCGGCACGCTGGGGGCCCTCGGGGCCCTCGGAATTTTGATGGCGTTCAATTTCGGCGGCAACCCGGTGTATGTGGCGCCATTGGTATTTGGCGGGGCGCCTGTCGTCAATGCGTTTCTCACGATCTACCTCGCCGGGCGGATGCGCGAGATCGGCCCGCTGTTTCTTACCGGCCTGATGATGGTGCTGCTCGGGTCCGTCACCGTGCTGATTTCGGCGCCGAGGAAGGAAGCCCCCGCTAAGACAGCCGCCACGGCATTTGATACGGCCGAGGCGAAAGCGGAGAATGCAAGCGATGCAACGTCCTCGACGCCGCCATGGAAGCGCGACATCCGTCAGTTTGTCCTTCAGATGCTGTCGATCGCCGCCACGATCGTGTGCTGGGGCTCCTACGGCGTGACGCTGCACAAAGGCCAGGCGGCGATGGGCAACAGTCGGCTGCGGCCGTTTCTGTGCGTGGGGCTCGCTTACTTCGCGATCGCGGTCGTGATTCCGTTTCTGCTTCTCGCGGTGAGTCCCGAGGCTAGCACCTTTAATGTTCGCGGCACGTTATGGAGCACGGCCGCAGGCGCCGCGGGCGCGCTCGGCGCCCTGGGAATCATCATGGCGTTTAATTTTGGCGGTAAGCCGGTGTTCGTGATGCCGCTGGTGTATGGCGGCGCTCCGGTTGTCGCGACGCTTGTCAGCACGGCCATCGCGGGATTGTGGGAGAATATCGGTCCGATGTTTCTGGCCGGGTTGATCCTGGTGATCGCCGGCGCGGTGATGGTGCTGGTGTTTGCGCCGAAGGGGCACGCGCCGGCGCCCGCAAGGCCGGCGGCGGTGACGATTGCGGAAAATGAGGCGCCAAGTCATTCTGAGCGAAGCGAAGAATCTGGCGCCTGACGAGATCCTTCGCTGCGCTCAGGATGACGAACCGCGGCTCGACGTTACGTTCCGCGCACCGGGCCGAACCATTCGATTTGGCGGCGCGGGCAATACGTCCAGCCGTGCTCATCGCACAGTGCCGGCAGCCAGGCGGCCGGCGTCGCCAGTTCCTCAGCGCTGCAACCCTGCGGCATGAGCAGCACGCGACGCGACGCAAGCTCCGGCAACTCAAGAAGTAACTCCTCAATCTCCGCAATGTCGTCCGGCCGATCGACGACAAACTTCAACTGGAAGTCGTATTCGGCCATCAACCTCGCGAGAACCTGTGGGTGATAGCGCTGCCGCTCGTGGCGGCGAGCCCAGCGCGGATGTAGCTCGGTGCTCGGACCGCTGCCGGCAAGCTTCGGGCTGATCGACATGAGGTCGCACTCGACCGGCAGGTACAACGTACCGGCGGTTTCAATCGTGATATGGCGGCCGCGGCGCCGCAACTCGCCGCACAGCGGAATTAGCTCGGCGAACAGCATCGGCTCGCCGCCGGTGAGCACCACATGCCGGCAGTCCCACTCCTCGATCTCAGCGATGATCTCGTCGACGGCGTAGTCTTGCCCTTCCGGCTCCCACGAAGCGTACGGCGTATCGCAAAACCAGCACCGCAAATTGCAGCCGCTGGCGCGCACGAACACGCTTGGCGTGCCCGTGAGGCGGCCTTCGCCTTGGATCGACTTATAAATCTCGGCAATCTTCATTCGTCTCAAACCGCTAATGGACGCTAATGAACGCTAATAATTCTTTCAATTCCATCAGCGTAGATTAGCGTCGATTAGCGGTGCTAGTGCATTTGATAATTCACAGGATCGCTTAGCCCCGCTTCAGTGAAGCCCTTGAGTCTGATCTGGCAGGCGTCGCAGCGGCCGCAGGGGGTTCCCGAGTCGTAGGGAGAATAACAAGTGTGGGTGAGGGTGTAGTCGACGCCCAATTCCGTCCCGCGTCGGATGATATCGGCTTTGGTCAGTTGGATGAGCGGGGTGTGGATGCGGAAGCGGAGCGTGCCTTCGACGCCGGCCTTGGTGGCGAGGTTCGCGAGTTGCTCGAAGGCGGCGATGAACGCCGGCCGGCAGTCGGGGTAACCGCTGTAGTCGACGGCGTTCACGCCCAGAAAGATGTCGGCGGCGCCGATGACTTCCGCGTAACCGAGCGCCAGCGATAACATGACCGTATTGCGAGCTGGCACGTAGGTGACTGGAATGCCGTTGGACATTTCCTCGGCGCCGCGGTCTTGAGGCACCGCTATATCGGCGGTGAGTGCGCTCCCTCCGAGCGCGGCGAGGTCGATTTGTAGCACTCGATGCTCTGCGGCCCCCAGCGCCTCGGCCACGCGCCGCGCGGATTCGAGCTCGAACCGATGCCGCTGGCCGTAATCGATGCTTAGGGCATGAACGCGAAATCCGTCGGCGCGAGCGATCGCCGCCGTGGTGGCGGAATCGAGGCCGCCCGACAAGAGCACGACCGCAGGCAGACTTTTCGCGGCATTTTCAGGCATAACGTCGCTCGTGCAAATTCTCAAGCACTTTCGGCCAGCCGTTCATCATGTCACAATTGTCCGTTCGTCGAAAGGAGCGCCCGTCGTATGCCCGACTTCCGTAACAAACTCGAAACCTTCGAGAACCAATACCCCGAGCGGGATTACAAGATCCAGATCGTGGCGCCCGAGTTCACCTCGGTGTGCCCTAAAACCGGACAGCCGGACTTCGGCGTCATCACCATCACATACACCCCGCGGACCAAATGCGTGGAGCTGAAGAGTTTGAAACTGTACCTGCAAAGCTTTCGCAGCGAGGGGATTTTTTACGAGAACGCGACCAACTCGATTCTCGACGATCTGGTCGCCGTGATCGCGCCGCAGTGGATGAAGATCGAGGCCGCGTTCAGTGCGCGCGGCGGAATCACCGAAACGGTCACGGTGCAACATGTGGCGGTGATGTAACTAAATCTTCAGTATGGATAAACAATGACAAGTTCTCCTCGCGTGATTCTTTCCGGGTTCGCCGATGAAGCGGCCATTCATAAGACCGCGGCCGAGCAGTTCGCGGCCTTCGCGGCGCTCGGATTGCAATACTACAGCCTGCGGTTCGTCGACATGGGCGGCGGCGTGAAGAACGTCATGGAGCTCACCAAGACGGAAATTACGAAGCTTCGCCATCAGGAGGATGAGTTTGGCATGAACGTCGCGTCGATCGGTTCGCCGATCGGCAAGGTGAAGTTGCTCGACGAGGAGGATGGCACGAAGAACCGGTTCGTGCCGTTCAAGAAGTATCTCGACGAGGTGAAGAAGGCTTGCGAATTGGCGCACGCTTTTGAAACTAAGCTGATCCGCGGATTCTCGTTCTATCCGCCCAAGGGGAGCGACCCGTGGGAGTACGTTCCGCAGGCGGTCGACCAGTTAGGACAAATCGCCGAGGTCTGCCACCGCAGCGATCTCACCTACGGCTTGGAGGTCGAGGCCAACCTGGTGGGCCAGACGGGGCAACTCATGGCGGAGTTGCATCGCCGGATCAACCACCCCGCGGTCGTGACGATTTTCGACGGCGCGAACATCGTGTGCCAGGGCTACGACACGATGGCGACGTTCGAGCAATACCGCGTGATGAAGCCCAGCATTGGCTGGATGCACATCAAGGATTATCTCGACCCGCGGGTCGAGAAGCCGATCGGGCA
The DNA here is from genome assembly GCA_041750715.1 of Lacipirellula sp. GTDB lineage: Bacteria > Planctomycetota > Planctomycetia > Pirellulales > Lacipirellulaceae > Lacipirellula. The sequence goes on along the minus strand of JBGSYU010000376.1, from coordinate 9,864 downwards.
CGTCGAGGAAGACGCTCTAAAGCATTTCGTGCCTTGCGATCGGGGAGATTCGGGCCATGTGCAGATTCTGGCGGACTTCGCCCGCGAGATTCCGCAGCTTGAGAAGCGGCTCACCCGCCGCGGCATCCCCGGCGTGATTCTCGACCTGGAGCCGCAACTCAAGGGCGGTGGGCAGTACGGCGGGTTCAGCGGACCCGACGGCATGAGCGTGGCGCTGAAGGCGCTCACTCGGATTCTCGACTTCGTGGGAATTGAGTACCACCTTCGCGACTTCGATGACGTGAAAGCGGCCCGCGGGTTCTAGGACACCGTAGGTCGCGGAGACGGCTTTTCAACGCCGCGGCGCTTCATCAGCAGCATCTGAACCGCGGCGGTCAGCCCCACGGCGCCGGTCGCGGCGCCGGCCCAAACTTGCCAGGCGCCGATGGCCGGCGCCGAGATAAACAGGTACGCGGCCGCAGCCGCGGCAGTGAGGGCGATCGCCACTTTGGTCATCGCCGATTCGCGACTCCTCTGGTGAGCGTGGGTCGCGATCGCCGTACGAGCCGAATTATTCGCGAGTTCGCGCAGGGCCGTCAAGTCGCTCGCCAGCGCCGGCTTGCGAGTGGCGTGCTTCACGGCTTCAAAGGTAAACGGCTCGGCGGCCAAGGAATCGGGAGCGGCCGGCGTCTCAGACGAATCGCCGTTCGAAGTTCTCAAACCGATGAGCTGAGAGTCGCCTCCCTTGAAATCGGCGGCGTCAAGTACCGCTTGGCTGCTCTCGTAGGACGGGGCGCTGCTCCGCACACGGTGCATCATGCTCGCCATGTACGACTCCAGGGCGTCGTCTGAGTCATCGCCGGGGCTTGCGCAAGTCTCGGCCTTGGCTGGCGACAAGAACTCGTCGTCGATTACCGGACGCGCGCCTCCAGGCGCCAGCTTGTGCGGCGTCGGCGCGACCTGCTCCTCCAAGAGATGGCGGTACTGCTCGATGAACGACGGCGGCGAGAACTCCGACGCCGGTTCGACAGCAGCGGTCGCGTCGCACCCTGGCGAAGGCTCGGCTTCCGCGTTTGCCCCGGATGAATCCAGGTCGTCCGCCGGGGTCGGCGCTTTGGCGACCGGAGAAATGTCTTGTGCAGCCTGAAGCGCGGCGAACTCGGCGGTGAGTTGGTCGTAGTCGTCCGCCTGTTGCGCAATTCGGGCGTTCGCCTGCGCTATCGACGAACGAAGCGCGGAGTTTTCCTCCAGCCGCGAGGCTACCTGCTCTTCTCGTTCGCGGGCATTCTCGGCAAGTCGGATCTTTTCTAACTGCGACGACTCAAGCTCGGCGAGGAAATGGTCAAGTTGCTGCGTCTTTGCAGTGACCGCAGTTTCGAGTTCCTCCGCACGCCTCACCAGTTCTGGATCGATCGTCGGCGGGGCAGCCTGAAGTGCTGCAAACTCGGATGCGAGTTTGTCGTACTGTCCGATTTGCGCAGCGACGTTGGCATTCGCCTGGTCGAACTGCGAACGAAGATCGAAAATTTCCGCCAACAGCGACGTCACCTGCTGCTCTCGTTCGCGGACGATCTCGGACAGTTTCTCCCGTTCGAGAGAACCTGACGCGAGATCGCGGGTAACCTGCTCAAGCTGCCGCGTCTTTTCACTTACGACGGCATCAAGCTCATCCGCTCGTATCATCAGTTGCGGGTCAATCGCCGGCGGAGCAGACTCAAGTGCCGTGAACTCTTCGCGGAGGTGTTCGTACTGGGCCTCTCGATCGGCGATGCTGGCGTTGGCCAACTCAAGCTGCAAACGAAGTTCGGCAATCTCCGCCGTCAGTGGGGCGACCTGCCGTTCGTGGTCGCGGAGGCGTTCGGTAAATTCCTGCTTCAGCCGACCGTTGTCGCCCAGTTGCGAATCGTACTCGGCTTGCGATTGACCGAGCTTCGTCTCCACGGCCGATAGGTCGGCCGCCATCCCGTCGGCATGGACGCGAGCGGCGCGAATGCCGGCGACGAGCACTTTCGCGCGGCGGCGTGCCTGGTGATTGGCAATCCAAAGCTGCAAGACGAGGCCGTCGGCGAAGGCATGGCTCGAAGGGCAAATCGCCGTCGCGGGCGACGATTCTGCGATCGGCACTGGTACTTCGGTCGTTTCGGCGAGTGGTGCGGCTGCTACAACCTCGGTACCTGGTGCCGGCGGCGACTCCGACGGCCCTTCATCTATTGCCGGCGGAGCGCCCTGGGCGAACTCGAGGTCCCACTCGCCGATCGTCAGACGATCGCCGTCGCATAGCGTCGCTTTGGTGAACTCGTGGCCATTGAGCCGCACGCCCGCCGCCCAACGCGTCACCAGGGCCGCGTCGGCCTCGATCGTAATCAGGCACTGGAGCGGCCGGACGTCGGGCGCCGGCAGGCACACCTGGCACTGCGGACTGGAACCGATCGTGCATTTGCCCGATAAAATCTTCACCGTTCGGAACCGCTGGTCGCCGCGCGGGCGCACGCGCAATACCGGCGTAGCCGGCGCCTCGGCCGCCAGCACTTCTACGTCGTCGGGTGCAGTCAGTAGTTCCATCCGTCAGCGAAGTCCAGCCTCGGCGGTGTCGTCGTCGGGCGGTTGAAGCGCAACCACAAGGCGCCGCCAAGCAGTGGGCGGCGCGACAGGAAAGCGTAGTTTAGAAATGCCCGCCGCTCCGCGGACGGCACTGACTTTCGCCGATCGGCCGTTCCGCCCGCATCGCATTGCCGGCCGAGGGGAGTGAGGTCCTCGGGAGCAACCGGAACAATCCGCGAATTCCGCAAACTTCATGTAGGCGCGCGGCGCGATTTTGCCGATTAATCGAAGACGCTAGACCGGGCCGGGGCGGCGGCGGAGCCTAGACGAAATTCACCCGAAAAATGCCGCCGTCCGCCCCGTTTTGAAATCTTTACGCCGCCGCGACCCTTTTTTTGCGAGGTGCGTACTATAGTTACGGTGCGAGCCAACTAGCCCCCCATTGGGTGGGTTTTGCTGCCCGCACAATCGCGGTCCCCGACGACTGGAGAACAGTCGCCGCAGACGCAGATTCAACCACGAGGCATCCGAGAACGAGGCGGCAGACGAAGTCCGAGGCGGCCAACGAAATAGCCCTCCCGAGGAAACCGACGACGCGCCGCTACCAAGAAGGTAATGACCATGGCTCGCAACGATTCCATCCTGAAAATGCGGGATTTGCTCGTCAAGCGGCGCGACGCCCTCCGTCGGGTGCTCGCTGGCGACTTGAGCACGTTGAAATCTCTCAGCGATCAAAACGGGGGCGACGTCGTCGACGCGGCCCTGGATGCTGTGCAGGACGAAATCAGCTCGAAGCTGGCCGAGGTGGAAAGCCGCGAACTGGCGAACATCGAGGTGGCCCTCGAGCGCATGCGTTCGGGCAAGTACGGCTCGTGCGAAGTTTGTAATGGCAAAATTCCGCTCGCGCGATTGAACGCGCTGCCTTACGCCACGAGCTGCATCGAATGCCAGCGTGCCACCGAATCTGCTGGCGCCGGCGCCGGCTATACGGGCGACTGGAGCCGCGTGCTAGACGGCGGCGTGCTCGATGCCGACGTGTCGTTCAGCGATCTCGACGTGTAAATGGCTGTCAGCTATCGGCTGTCGGCTCTCAGCCAGAAGGAAGAGTTTGCGTCTGCTGTTCTCCTCTGGCCGATAGCTGAGAGCCGAAAGCCGATAGCCACATTCGCTGACTTAGGATTACAATCAGCAAGCGTTCCGTCGCGCCGCGTTGTCGCGCGCGAATGTAGAACCTGCTCGCTGGAGTCCTTCGTCCATGTCTCCGATGCCGCTGCGTCGCTCTGTCCCCCAACTACTCCACGCGGCGGTTTTCGCGTCAGTGCTAGCAGGGCTAGCGACCGAGAGTCGCGCGCAGCAAGCCGCGGCGACGCCCGTTTCGCTCGGCCCCGCGGACCGCGATCGGCTCTACGACGAGCTTCATCGAGACGTCGCCGCCATGGAGCGGGAACTGAGCGTCTATAAGCGGGTGGTTCGGTTGGTCGCGCCATCGGTGGTGCATGTCCAGGCGAAACCGCTCGCCGATTTTCGGTTCCGCCGAGACGTTGAGGAGGCGGGCTCCGGCGTTCTCATTCACGTCGGCGAGCGCAACTACGTGCTAACGAACCGGCACGTCGTCAAGCATTCGGACACCGAACACATTCGCTTGGAGCTGTTCGACGGCCGGCAAATATCGCCCACTCAGATTCATACCGATCCCGAGACCGACGTAGCCGTGCTCGCGGTCGACGCGCCCGACCTCATCCCGGCGCGGATCGGCGACAGCGATCGGTGCGAAATCGGCGACCCGGTGCTGGCGTTTGGCAACCCGTTCAACCTGCGGCAGAGCGTCACCCGCGGCATCATCAGCGGCAAAGGCCGTTCGAACCTCGATCTGGGCGACGGCGGAGTCGATTACCAAGACTTCATGCAGACCGACGCGGCGATTAATCCCGGCAACAGCGGCGGGCCGCTGGTCAATCTTCGCGGCGAGGTGATCGGGCTGAACACGGCTATCGCCAGTAATTCCGGCGGCAACGACGGCATCGGGTTCTCCATACCCGTCAACATCGCCGTCAGCGTGATGCGGCAGTTGATCGAGACGGGGCAGGTGCAGCGCGGCTTTTTGGGCGTCACGCTCGATGGGTATTTCGATGCGCGGGCCGCTGAAGTCGCCGGATTGCCGCGGCTGATGGGTACGCGCGTCAAAAACATCACGGCTCGCTCCCCGGCAGCCTTGGCCGGGCTGCAAGTCGATGACGTCATCCTCCGTTTCAACGGCGCCGCGATCGAGAATGACCAGCACCTCATTAGCCTGGTAAAGCTCTCCGACATCGGCCGGCAGGTCGAAATGCAACTGCTGCGCAAGGGGCAGTACGTCACCGTGCAAGCGCTCATCGGCCGGCTGGAAGACTTCGTCGACGCCGTGGATAAAGCGGCTGAGCAATCTCGCTAGAGCGCGGGCGTACGAGATAAGGTAGCAGCTGACTTGCTCCTCTCAAAAACCTGCCTTTAGGCCGCGCTGCACGAACTCTACGATCGCCGGCGCGTCGAGGTCGACCGCCACGTCCATATTGGGCCGGTCGAGCGTGCGGGGTCGGCGGTCGACGACGGTCGCCCCATAGGTCAAGGCGCCATCGATTTCCACATCCACCGGCAGCGATTCGGTGGCGATTAAGTCGGGGCGCACCGCGGCGGCGATCGCCACCGCTTCCGCGGCGTAAATCCCTTCGAGACCTAATCTCTGGCGGTAGGATTGAAAGGCCGCCGGCAAAAGCGTGCGCAACAATCGGCCCAGCGACGTGGATTCCTCGGGAAGGTAATTCAACAGGTCGAAGGTCAGTGCCGCGCGGCAGGTCACGTCGCGCGGCAGCAGCGTCGTCGTCGCCGGGGAGCGGAAGACTCGCTGGGCCGCCTCGGCGTCGCAGTACATGTTGAACTCCGCCGCCGCGGATACGTCGCCAGGTCCGTCCAGCGTGCCGCCGACGATGATTAGGTGCCCCACCTGCAGCGCCAGCTCGGGCTCCAACTGAAAAGCGGCCGCGATGTTGCTCAGCGGACCGCCCGCGATGACCGTCACCCCGCCGGGATCGGATCGGATTTCCTCAGCTAGCACCTTCAGCGACGGGTGCTGCTGGTGCAATTCGGCCATACCCAGCGTCGCCCCGCACAAGCCGTCGACGCCCCACAACTCGCGATTGTCGGTCCGCAGCAGTTGCTCCTCGTCGGCAAAGCCGATCCGCGGCCAGCGGGGCGGATCGAGGTGCTCGATAATGGCCTGCACGTTGCGGCTCGCCTGCCGCGGCGCCACGTTGCCGCCGGTGGCGGTCACCGCCACCACTTCGAGCTCGGGCTGCGTCAGAGCGAGGCAGATGGCCAGCGCATCGCCGATGCCGGGGTCGACGTCCAGAATGACTTTTCGTGCCATGGGGCTTCGTGCCGGGAGTCAATGGGTGTCGAGAAACCGCGGTGCTTGGCGGCATTCTAGCGCTCCGGCGGGTTGGTCACAACCCAAGCGGCGGCTCGCGGCTATCGGCTCGCGGCTGTCGGCCAGACGAAAATGCCAATCATCATCCTCTCTGGCTGCGAGCCGCCAGCCGCCAGCCGCCAGCCCTTCAGAATAGACGTTCAGATCCTTTACAGCCCCGCCGCCAGAGCGATTAGAATTGCGATGTCGTCATCCTTCGTTCCACGAGTCCCTCCATGCCCGACGAATTTGTCAGCCTGCTAGGTCGCGTCTCCGCGGGCGAAGACCTCAGTGGCGCCGCCATGACCGTCGCCATGGACGCGATCATGTCCGGAGAGTGCGACGAGGGGCAGGTCGGCCTGTTTCTCACGGCGCTGGCCGCCAAGGGCGAAACCGCCGAGGAAGTCGCCGGCGCAGCAATGGCCCTGCGCGCCCACATGACGCCCATTCGCAGCCGCTACGACCGGCTGCTCGACACCTGCGGCACGGGAGGCGGCGGCAGCGACGTGTTCAACATCAGCACCACCGCCGCGCTGGTCATCGCAGCGGCCGGCGTGCCGGTGGCCAAGCATGGCAATCGCAGCGTCACCAGCCGCAGCGGCTCTGCCGACGTGCTGGCCGAGTTGGGCGTGAACATCCAGGCCACCATTCCGCAGGTCGAGCGGTGTCTCGACGAGCTTGGCATATGCTTCTGCTTCGCCCCGCTGATGCACCCGGCCATGCGGCACGTCGCGGCCGTGCGGAAGAAGCTTGGCGTGCGGACCATCTTCAATGTCCTCGGGCCGCTATCCAATCCCGCTGGCGCCTCGCACCAACTGCTCGGCGCCGGCCGCCCCGAGCTGCGCACTTTGCTTGCCTCTTCGCTTCAACTGCTGGGCATCGAACGAGCCTTGGTAGTTAGCGGCGAGGACGGGCTCGGCGAGATGACGATAGCTGGAGTCACCCATGCGACAGAGGTTAGCGCCTCCGGTGCACGCGAGGTTAACTTTCGCCCAGAGGATTTCGGCCTGACATTCAAGCCGCTGGATTCCATTCGCGTTTCAGGCCCAGGTGAGAGTGCGGCGCTGGTTCAGAGCGCACTTTCAGGTGAAGCTGGCACAGCGCGAGATATAGTGATTCTCAATGCGGCCGCAGGCTTGCTCACGTTCGAGCCAACGTTGACCCCGAAAGAAGCGGCGGAACGCGCCGCCGCAGCCATCGACTCCGGCGCCGCGGCTAAAATTTTGAAAAAGCTCGTCGCCCTTTCACACGCCGAGTAACTCGGCGGATTCACGAAATGCACGGCCGCTGATACACTCAATCCCACCGCTTTAGCCCCGCCCTGCCCCTGCGAGCGACCCTTCGCGTGTCCGAGTCTCCCGTCAGCCGCGATATCTCCGGCCGCATGGTCTTTCTGGGAACGGGTACCAGCGTCGGCGTGCCGGCCATCGGTTGCGGGTGCCCCGTTTGCACGAGCGACAATCCCCGTAACAAGCGAACGCGCTGCGGGCTGGCCCTGGGCCTGCCCAACGGGAACTTGCTCGTCGACACGCCGCCCGACCTGCGGCAGCAACTCTTGCGCGAGCAGATCGGCGTTGTGCATGCCGTGCTTTACACCCACGAGCACGCCGACCACATCTTCGGACTGGACGACCTGCGGCTCATGCAGTTCTACCTCGGCGGGCCGGTGCCGCTGTATTGCGAACCGGGGGTCGAGCTGAGAATCCGCAAGTCGTTCGACTATGCCTTTCAACCGGCGGCGAAGCGCCTTCACACCGGCGCCATCCCGCAACTGACGCTGCGAACGATCGGACTTGACGCGTTCGAGATACTGGGCGCCCAGGTAACGCCCGTACGCCTCCTGCATGGCCCGACGGTTCCCGTGCTGGGCTTTCGCTTCGGCAACGTCGCCTACTGCACCGACGTCAATGCTATTCCACCGGAAAGTATGGAACGGCTCCGCGGACTCGACGTGCTGGTGCTCGACTGCTTGCGCCACGAACCGCACGCAACGCACTTTGGCCTCGACCAGGCGCTGGGCGTACACGACGAGCTGCGGCCCAAGCGGACGCTGCTGACGCATATGTCGCACAAGCTAGAGCACGAGGCGACGAACGCGGCGCTACCGAGTGGCGTCGAACTCGCCTACGACGGCCTGGAAGTGGCGCTCACCTAACCAAGAAGAAAAAGAAAACCACAGAGAGCACAGAGAAGAATTCAAGAGGATCACTATTTCGGTTCTTCAGGGATTATAGTGGGCCAAGCGCCCTACGCCCAAGGCGTCTGATCATTCAGCCCAGGGTTGGTCGCGTTGGCGACCTACCCTGGGTTAGGAGCATCATCAAAGCGCCAACCCCGTAAGGGTTGAATCCGATCGATGCAACCCTTACAGGGTTGGCAGATTGGGGGCCTGTGAACCCAGGGTAGTCCGCCAGGGCGGACAACCCTGGGCTGAAAGATGCAACCGCTTCGCGGTAAAGACCAAGCCATTGAGCCATTAAGTTTCCTGAAGAACCACTATTCCATCCCCATTGCATTTCCTCTGTGTTCTCTGTGCCCTCTGTGGTTAAGTCTTAGATTTTTATCGCTGTGCCAACCGGCTATCGCCGAGCAATTCCAGATAATCTAGCGCAATTGCCACCACCTCGTCGTTGTATGGCGTCGACGGGAACACCGGCTTGTCGTTCGTTTGCAGGTCGTCGAACAATTCCTCCTGCTCCTTCTCGGTATTCAGTTCCTTTCGCTCCGCCAGGAACCTTTCCTTATTGAGCGTGATCGGATCCTCTTTCTTTTCCAAGTATCGCTCGATCCGCTTCTTTTCATTCTGAAAGTGTTCCGTCTTCTCGACGCGAGCTTGCGAGCGTTGGCGCAGTTCCTCGATCACCGGCGCGCTGGCGAAGCGGTAGTTTTCGTGCGGCAACGGCAATACGCTGTCAAACTTCAAGGCGTAATCGAGGTCCGATTCCCCAACCTCCCAGTGGCTGGTTTGCGACGGCAGCTCGATGTCCGATTCCACGCCGCGATTCTGCGTGCTATCGCCGCCAGGGCGGTAAAACTGTTGAATCGTCATCTTGAGCGCGCCGTAGTTCGGCGGATTGAGCTGCGCGACGATTCGGCCCAGCTCTTCAAGTTCTTGGACGGTACCCTTGCCGTGGGTCGATTTATCGCCCACCACTATCCCGCGGCCGTAGTCCTGAATGGCGCCGGCGAAAATCTCGCTGGCGCTAGCGCTGAATTTATTGATCATCACCACCAGAGGCCCATCCCACACCGCGCCGGGTTTGTCGTCGTTATGCGGAATCACCCGGCCATCCGGTCCTTTCACCTGCACCACCGGCCCGTGGTCGATGAACAGTCCCGTCATTTCGACGGATTCGGGGAGCGATCCGCCGCCATTGAAGCGAAGGTCCATGATGACCAAGTCGACCTTCTGCTCTTTCAGTTGTTCCAAAAGTTTTCGCACGTCGCGGACGGCGCTCTTGTAGTCTTCGCGTCCATTTCGGCGGCCTTCCATGTCCATGTAAAAGCTCGGCAGGTCGACCACGCCAATGCGGAACACCGTGCCGTCAGGACTCGTCTGCTCGATGACATTGGCGGTCGGACGCGCGACGTCGGCGCCTGGCTTGCCGGCTAGCTTGACGGCTTCCGCGCCAACCTTTTCGCCATGCGGACCGCGTTCTAGTACGGCGCTGCGGGCTTCGCTGTCCTTCAGTTCGATCCGAGCGCGCGTGATGTCGTACTCCTTCAGACCGCCGTCGTTCTTCACTTCCAGTCGCACCACCGTGCCCGGCTTGCCGCGAATCTTCATCACGACGTCGTTGAGCTTCATATCGGTGATGTCGAGCACCTCGCCATCCGCGCCTTGGGCGACGCCGGTGATGACGTCGTCGACCTTCAGCCGGCCATCCTTATCGGCGGCTCCG
>JBGSYU010000375.1:0-3315 GCA_041750715.1 Lacipirellula sp. | reverse complement strand
GCAAGTGCTGCGCGGCCATCGCGGCGCGGGCGGCGTCGTTGGCCGCCGACTCGGCCTGCATGGCGAACTGCTCTGGCGGGGCGGCGGGCGCCGATTCGCCAGGTGCAGCTCCCTGTTGCCCATTCTTGACATACAGCAGTGCGGAGAAAAAACCGACGAACAGCGCGACGAACGCCAAGCTGACGTCGATGACGATCCGCGTTAACACGGCGGCAAAGATGAACGACATGGAGATTTATCCTACTCGGGCTGCAAACCTATACGCTCCGCGCGACGGGCGCGGAGCGAGCCTGATAGGGCTCGATCGCGAGCTTCCGCACGGGCCGGTTACGTCTATCTAGTATCTGCCCAAATCTAGGCTGCCCGGGAGCGGAGTCAAACTCGACAAATGCACATTATCGTGGCGCCTGTTTCAATTCTAACGGCGGCCGGTAAGGCCGGTCGCGCCGATTCTACCAACGGCATGGGCGCGAGGCGAAGCAACTCGCTCAATTAGCCCCCGGTTAGTGACCGGGGGCTAAATCGCGCTCTGCTTGAGCGCGCTTCACCGAGCGGTACGCGAACGTGCCGAAGGTGGTGAGAATGATCAACGGCATCGACATCATAAAGAGGATGCTGTAGTAGTAGCCGGCCGCCATCGATTGGTAATGCGGATCGTTCAGCGCGACGCCCTCTTTGCAGGTGGGGCAGGCCCACGCGGCGTCGGCGGCGCATAGGACGATGGCGACGATTGCGATCGTAATCGCCGGACTGAGCCAGCGCAATTTCACCATGCGAGACGCTCGCAATTGAAGCCCCCGGCTCTGCGGAGGGAATTTAAGGATTGCCAGGTTGATCTCCAATTCGTCCCCCGGCAGAGCCGTGGGCTCTCGTTTGTCGACTGCATTTAATTCTATGTTACAGGTCTGTGGACGGCCATAGGTGGTAAAGCATCGCGTAGACCACCACGCCCGTCACCGAGACGTAAAGCCATATCGGAAACGCCCAGCGGACGACCTTAATGTGTTTGGCACGGGCATGGGTCCGGGCTTCGACCGGCAACGACGCGGCAGAGCCCCAGCCGAGGGCGCGGGCGCCGAACAGGACCGCCGCGATGGCGAGAAACGGCACCGAAAACGCCAGCAGCACGTGCGATAGCAGGATGCTGTAGTAAACGAACCGCACTGGGCCTTGGTCGGTAAAGCGGACCGTAAGCTGGATCGCAAAGTGGTACGTCAGGTAGCAGGTGAGGAAGATGGCCGAGACGGCCAGCGCCGCGAGCATCGTGCGACCGTGGGACGCCTCACGGCGGCTCTTGATCTGCCAGAGGCCGACTAGTAACAAGATCGTGGCGAGCGTGTTGAGGGCGGCGTTGACGTGGACCAGCGGGTGGGCGCCCTGCCCTGCCCCGCGGGCGAACATGGAAAGCGGCATCTCGAAGGTCATGCGGCCTCCGCGCTCTTGGGCGTGGAGGGCCCGGGCGCCTCGGCGCCCTCGCCTGGGGGCTCGCTTGGGACGTAGGGTTCGGCGAGGCACTTCTCGATCGTTTTGATTCCCTTCTTCGAGTCGTCGGTGCTGGAGGCGTTGAACATGCCGGCGATTTCACCTTGCTTATCGACGATCGCGGCGAAATCATTGTGGCTCTTGAGACTCACGCCGCCGACTTTCAGCATGTCGTGGGCGATGCGGCGGACGTAGTCGAACTCCCCGCGGCAGAAGAGCCAGCGCTGCGGATCGGCGTTCATGTTTTTGGCGTAGGCGTCGAGCACCTCGATCGTGTCGGTCTCGGGGTCAACGCTGATGCTTACCCATGTCACGTCGGCCAGCTCGTCGAGGCTGGAGAGGTACTTGATGTTGGCGTTGAGCCGCTTGCAGCTCCCAGGGCAGGTGGAGAAGAAGAACGAGACGACCCAAACCTTGCCCTTCATCTCCGCGGAGTGAAAGGGCTTGCCGTCGCTTGTCGTAAGCTCGAATTCTTCGAGCGGCGGCAGGCTGATCTCGCTCGTTTCGACGCCCGCGCGCGTTTGCTCGACTTGATACCACTTGAAGCCGCCGTAGAGCGCGGCGAGCAGCACGGCGAAGGTGAGCCAATAGGGGATGGCGGAGTTGTTCATTTGAGATCTCCCGCGGTGCGGGTAGCGGCGATGCGCCAGGCGGCTAGGAGCATTAGCAACGCGAAGGCGATGGTTATTATCCAGCATACGGCGAGCGGCGGGAGCGCGTCGACGGGTGGGATTGAATTCGGAAGCGACGCAGTTTGGACTGGTCGCGTAAGCGCCCAGTCCGCCGCGGATGGAAATTTAAGGTAGTGCCGGAGGCCCGCAACTCCGTAGGTGAGCGGGTTGAGGCGGATGACCCAAGCCAGTGGGCCGCTGCCGCCGGCGGGGAAAAAGGCGCCAGAGAGGAGCCACATGGGCAGCAGGAAGACGCTCATGATCGCGTGAAAGCCGTGAGTCGATTCCATCCTCCAGGCGATGGTAAAGCCCAGTGCGGTGAGCGCGACGGCGATGACCGCCATCAGCAGGATGGCGAGGATTATTTCCAGCGGCGAAGACGCGAAGCGGAGGGTGATGGCGCCTAGCATTAGGAAGAGCAGCCCCTGGATCATGGCGATCGCGGCGCCGCCGAGGACTTTTCCTAGTACCATCGCCCAGCGTGGAGCGGGCGAGACGAGCACCGACTGCAAAAAACCTTCGTTGCGATCTTCGATGATCGAAATCGTGGCGAAGATGGCGGTGAACAGCAGGATCATCACCAGCGTCCCCGGGAAGAAGTGGGCGTAGTCGAGCTGGTTGCCGCGCAAGCCCTCGCTGAACAGCAGCCAAAAAATGATCGGCTGGCCAAGGGCGCCGAACACGCGATTCTTCTGGCGGAAGAAGCGGACCAACTCGCGCTGCGCGAGCGTGAGCACCGCGGGAAGTGGCGACGCGGGTGTCGATGGTGCGCTGTTTATTTCCATAGGGGCCGCGTATGAACGCCTATTGCGTGGATCTGAGTTTTGTCGTCGTTAGCCGCGACGCGGTAGCGGAGCGCGCCGACTGAGCGCTCCGCTACCGCGTCGCGGCTAACACTATTTGGTATTGTCGTGCGCATCCGGAAGGACGCCGAAGAAGCGGTGGCCGGTGCGGGCGATGAAAACGTCTTCGAGCGTTGGTTTGCCGAGGGTGATGGATTGGATTTCTGCGGGGAAGGCGTCGACCAAGCGCGGGATCCACTGGTGGCCGTCGGTCTGCTCCAACCGCACGGCGCCGTCGAGGACCGTGGGCGCCGCGGGGGCGAAGCGAGCGGCGATGGCGGCGGAGAGTTGCTCGGGCCGGTCGGTGTGGATGGTGATCG
>JBGSYU010000374.1:0-5563 GCA_041750715.1 Lacipirellula sp. | reverse complement strand
GGCGGCGCCGGTGCAGGCCATCGACATGGTGCTGCGGCCGAAGATCAGCCCGCAGCCGCCGACGGCCATCACCACCGCGTCGGCGGGGAAGGCGCGGATTTCCATGTCGATGACGTTCTGCGCGACCGCGCCGCGGCAGCGGCCGTCTTCATCGATTACCGGGCTGAGAAAATCCCAGCCTTCGTACATCGTGATGCGGCCGGCGGCGTGCCAGCGGCGAACTTGCTCGTCGAGGGCGTACAGAAGTTGCTGCCCCGTGGTGGCGCCGGCGAAGGCGGTGCGCTTAAACAGCGTGCCGCCGAAGCGGCGCTGGTCGCGGAAGCCCTCGGGGGTGCGGTTGAAGGGGACGCCGAGGCGGTCCATGAGGTCGATGATGCGCGGCCCCCACTCGGTCATTTCCTTCACCGGCGGCTGATGCTGGAGAAAATCGCCGCCGTAGACGGTGTCGTCGAGGTGCTTCTGCTCGTCGTCGCCCTGCTGGCGGGTGACTTCGTTGACGCTGTTGATGCCGCCCTGGGCGCAGACGCTGTGGGAGCGCTTCACGGGGGTGAGGCTCATGACGTCGACGCTGACGCCAGCGTCGGCGAGCTTCATCGCCGACGCGAGCCCGGCAAGTCCGCCGCCGACTACAAGGACGCGTTGCTTTGCCATCTTTTTTCCGTACTCTATGTCGGTTTGTTTCTCGCAAAGGCGCTAAGGCGCAAAGGAAACGCAAAGAAGGCAAGAAAAGAGAAAAAGGATCGATCGCAATCTTCTGCTCTACCTATCTCTTGTTTCCTCACTCATTCCATTTTTTCTTCTTTGCGCGTTTCTTTGCGCCTTAGCGCCTTTGCGAGAGACCTTCTTGCGTTGATTACTTAGGGGCGTGGTACATCTTGTGTTCGTTCGCTTCGATGTCGCCGGTGGCGGTTTTCGTTTCGATCGTCATGGCCTCGCGCTGGCGTACCGCTTCAAGTTTTTCCGGCGTATCGACCGCGCCGCGCATGCCGAAGAGGGCGACGCCGCTGACGACGGTGAGCAGCAAGCCGAAGACGGTGCAAACTCTCAGGGCGCGGCGTTGAGCCCGTTCGCTGGTCCAGACGCCCCAGGTGATGCCGCTGGTCCAGATGCCGTTGGCGAGATGGAAAATACAGGCGAGGATGCCAACGACGTAGATCGCGACCCACACGGTGCTCTGCAGGGCCATGCCGGCGGTGCTCGTGGCGTTGTAGGGCTTGAACTGCCCGCCGCCGAAGGGATCGACGACGTAGTTCACCCACGAGTCGTTGTGGAACCAGCCGTGCATGTGAAATACGTGCAGGGCGATGAAGAAAAACGCGATCATGCCCGTCGCACGCTGGAGCGTGTAGCGGTAGTTGGCGCCGTAGGGGTATTGGTGCGGGTTGGGCAGTCCCTCGGCGATGATCCACACTCCGATGATGGCGTGGAATAAAATGGGGATGAAGATGAACGTCCACTCGATGGCCGGCAGCAAGGCGCCGAATTTGTGGATGTTCAGGACTTGGTTCTGGAAGGTCGCGTCGCCGTTGATGACGCTGGCGTTCACAATCAAGTGAACGACCATGTACGCGCCCACGGGAATGAGCCCGCTAAGCGAGTGGAGGCGGCGAATGAGAAAGTCGTTGCGGGCGAAAAACGAGTCGTGCGAGCTTTCCACGTTGGCGTTCTTTCCACGCTAGCGGCTGAGACGGGGGCGGCTGAGACGGGGGCGGCGCCGAGCGCTCCCCGTTCGCTTCGCGGCTAAACAGTTAGCCGCGACCCGAAGGGGAGCGCGGCGCTGGCGGTTTAGTATAAAGCAGAGCGGTAGGGGCACAAGGCGGCGCGATGCGGCGCTGCGGGTGCGGCCGCAAAAGAAATTAGCCCCCGGTCAATGACCGGGGGCTAAATGAAAACTGGAATCCTGCGGCGCCGCGAACTTAGCCGCCGGCGGCTTGAGCCTTGGCGGCCGCGGCCTTGCGGTCGTACTCTGCGGCTTGGTCGTTACGGCCCCGTTCGCGGAGAACGGTGGCCATCAGGCTGTAAAACTTAGGCTGCGGATTCTCTTTGCGAAGGGCGATGTTCAAGAAATGCTCGGCCTTTTCAAAGTCTCTAAGCTTCACATTGGCTACGCCTACGTTGTAATAGTTCTCGCCCACCGAGGGTTCGGCGCGAATGGCGTCGTTGAAGGATTCGATGGCCCGACGGTACTCGTCCAGGTCCATGTAGGCGCGGCCTTTGTTGACGTGCGCGATCGCGAAGTTCGGGGCCTTGGCAATCGCTTCGCTGTAGGACTCGATCGCGTCGCGATAGTCGCCTTGCTTGTGGTGCGTGTGGCCAATCCACAGAAAGACGCGCGGATCCTGGAACCCGCCGCCCACGGCGGAAGCTTGCTCGAAGTCGCCGCGGGCAAGCTCGAAGGACCCGATGTAGTACCAACAAACGCCGCGGTACATGTAGGCGTCGGCGACGTACGTCGCCTCCTGGCCCGGGGGAATGTTTTCTAGGGCGAGCGTGAACGAGTCGACCGCTTCGGCGTACAGCTCCAGCAGGCGTTGGGCGCGGCCCTTCCTAAACTGCGCTTGCCCGGCCTGGGGGAAACGATCGGGATTGTCGGCGATCACCGCGTCGGCGTCGGCGATGGCATTCTTGAGGGCCGCTTCCGCTTTGGACTTATCGGCCTCATTCCCGCCGATGCGGAGCCAGGCGTCGGTCCGTGAAAGATAGCCGTCCAGATACTTCTTGGGGTCGGTGGCCAACTTCGGCTTGTAGGCTTCGATCGCTTTGGTCAGGGCGCCGATGGCCGACTCGAAGTTCTCTTGGAAGAGATAAATGTTCGCCATCATGGCGAAGTTTTCGAAATCGCCGGGCTCGACCTCGGCCGCCTTCTTCAGGTCGGCCTCGGCCTTCTCGAAGTCTTGCAGCAACGCATGAGCGTAGCCGCGATCGCGGAACGCGCGGGCGTCTTGATCGTTCTGCGCCAGGGCGTCGTCGAGCCGCCGGATGGCGGCGACCGGATCGCGGGAATAGTTGATGAGGATATGGCCGAGATTCGACAGAATCACCGGGTTGTTCGGATCGAGCTCCAGCGCACGCGCGAAGTCGGCAGAGGCGCCGTCGACTTGGTTAGGAACTTTGAGCAGCACCTCGCCGCGGCCGTTGTACGCGGCGGCCATGTTTTGGTCGATGTTGATGGCGTCGGTGTACGCGACCGCGGCGCCTTGCAACTCTTCGGTCGCCTTGAGGGCGTCGCCTTTGCCTAAGAGCGCCTCGGCGAAGGTCGGGTCGCCCTTGACCGTCGAATCGCCGTTGAGCGCCTTGTTGAACTGGGCGAGCGCCTCTTTGGGCTTCTCCTCGCCGAGCAGCTTCATACCATTTTCGTAAGCCGCCTGGATGGCGGGGTCGCGTATGAAGCGGGCCGGGGCGCCGCCACCGGCGGGCGCCTGAGCAAATAATGCGGCTTGTCCGAACGCGACCGTCGCGGCGGTCGCCGTTACCAATACCAGTCGTTGCGCGTAAGTCATGAAAGGCCCCTGAAGCTGAGCGAGAAATATCGGGAGAACGCGGTTAGGAATCGTAGGCTGCGTCACCCTGAAAGAGTAGGTGCGCCGACGACGCCGCGCGTCGATTTATGGTAACGCGGGTTATGGTAACACGGGCCAACCGCGGGCCGCTCGCGTTTGGCACGCGATGCGTACAGAAAGTGCGCGTAGATGGCGCCGATTGCGCAGGCGGCAAGGGTTGTGCGTTATGGCCGAATTAAGCCGGCGATGGCATCGCCGGCATTATGGGGAGAGCGGCGATGCCATCGCCGGCTCTATTAGCCTTTGGCGGCGCCGGCGAACGTGGGGGACGGCTCTTCGTCATCCGGGGTGGCGATCGCATAGCGACCGTAGGCCTTGCCGGTGCGGGTGTACTCCTCGGCGAAGCCGACAGCCTCTTCGTCGGTGAACTTCCGAGCGATGGTCCGCTTGAACGCGCCGAATTCGTAGATATGCACTTGATGATCGGCAGGCGGACCCGAGGCGGCGGGCTGCGGTTCGATTTCAGACGACTCGTCGTCGGGCGGCACGTCGTCCATGATGTAGCCGACGGGGGCCGCGTCGATCGGGGGTTTGGGCGGGCGCCCGGCGATACCATCGCCGGCTTTATTCGCGCGGGGACCGGCGATGCCATCGCCGGCTTTATTTGTTGGGCGCGGGCGTTTGGGGCCGCGGGGGGCGGGCTTTTCGCCGTCTCGGCTCGCCGGGGGCTTCTTGGGCTTTGCGGCCGGCTCGTCTTTGGCGGGGGCGTCGTCGCCCTCGTCGTCATCGACGAAGTCGAACTCTTCGCCAAACAAATCGTCGTCGTCGTCGTAAGCCATAGCCACCAGTATCGGAGGGGCCCGCGGCGGCGTCAACCAATAAAGCCGGCGGGTAGTGATACCGTTTGCTCAAGCACGGTTCGTGTCATTCTGAGGTACTCCGAAGAATCTGGCCTGACCCTTCGGATTACCTCAGGGTGACGGGCAAATGGTATCACTACCAGCCGGCGATGGCATCGCCGGTGTGAGCGTCCCGATTGTGGGTAGAAAATCGGTCTCATTGGTAAGCTGGTGGATGGGATTTCCTATTTTCCACGTTACGGAGGTAGCGGCGATGAATGGTGCAGCAACCAAGCCGATCGAGTTGAACGACGACGAGCAGCGGCTTTACGAGCGTTTGGCGGACGTTTTCGAGGAGCAACGGCGGCGGATCGCCAAGGCGTTGGTTGGCCAGCGGATTGGAAGAATTCTTCCGCAAGAACTTTCCGCGGGCCGAGTGCATTCTCGACTTCTGGCACGCCGCCGAGCATCTGACGGAACTGGCCTCGGCGCTCGGTCCCGATGACGAAGCTCTGCGCCACCAGCGCATCGGCGCGTGGCGTCATCAATTGAAGCACGAAGGAGGACTCGGCATCCTGCGCGCCCTGGGGCAGCTCGATCTGACGAGTCACTCATCCGCGGCCCGAGGGGCCCATGCCGACTGCGTGCGTTACTTCCAAAACCATCGGCGCCGGATGGACTATCCGCGCTACCTGGCCAACGGCCGGCAGCTCGGCTCGGGCCCCGTCGAGAGCGCGTGCAAAACGGTCGTCGCCAATCGACTCAAAGGCAGCGGCATGCGCTGGGGCTCCGACGGCGCCGACGACGTCTGTCGGCTCCGCGCCCTCTACCTCAGTCAGCCCGGACAGTGGGAAGACTTCCGGAAAACTTACCCAAACTAACCACAATCGTAACGCTCACACTTGCGACGGAGAAAAGCGGTAGTAGAATTATCCAATAGTTCCCAATCTCACCAAAATTCCCAAGCGATAGACTTGGGATAATAGGAACTTCGACCCCATTTCCCCTAATTTTTCTGTTTTGGAGGGCGCCCCGATGTTACGTCGTTTAGTGTGCCTGTTGCCGGCAATTGCGTTGCTGGCCGCAGGGTTCCCCGAGCAAGGCCAGGCCGGCCTGTTCAAGAAAAAGTCGCACGGTTGCGGCTGCGCGGCGGCGTCATGTGCGGCGGCGTGTGACTCTTGCGGCGGCGACGGCTGCGGCGCTGCGAGCGACTGCGGTTGCAGC
>JBGSYU010000373.1:0-6778 GCA_041750715.1 Lacipirellula sp. | reverse complement strand
GTCATTCTGAGCGCAGCGAAGAATCTAGCGCAGGTCTAGATTCTTCGCTGCGCTCAGAATGACGGGGCTGCGCTCAGAATGACGGGGCTGCGGTGGGATTGCCGTGCGGCTGGTTCGCAGCGTGGCGGACATGAGCACCGTGACGACGACCAGCAACACTGCGGCGCGGCGGACTAGCGCTGCATCGTCGGCGAGCGCCAGCGCCGCCAGGGTCTGCAGCAGCCACAGCGCGGCCAGCACGCCGCCGGCGAAGCAGAGGCTGGCCATAAGACTGCCGCCCATCATCGACGCGCGGGCCGCGGCTTCGGTACTGACGAGAAGCCACAGGCCCACGGGAATTTGCAGCAACGTCGCGACTAGCGAGCACGTCGCAAGTCGCCGAACGACGCGTTGATCGAGCGGCGCTCGACCTTCGCTGGTTAAAGCGATCCCACTCCAAGGCCGCAGCGCGGCGATCGGCGCGACGGCCAACGAGGCCAGGACGAAGTGCGCCCAGAGGGCGAGAATTTCAGGGCGCGCCCACAGCTTCAACAAGGCGGCGCGATCGATTCGCTCGTCGGCCGCCCAGTGCGGGTCGGCGGTAAGCTCGCCGATGACGGCCATCAGCGGCGGAAAGTGGTAGAGCAAATTCGTGGAGCTCAATATCGCCAAGCCGATGGCGACGTAGCCGCGATGACGCATCTGCCGGCCGCGGCCCAAAATCGCGGCGATGCAAACCGCCGAGAACAGCAACTCGATTCCCGCGAACCAAAACGCGTCGACGGGAAACCGGGCGAGCGCCGCCCGCATCGACGGATTGGGCAAAACCATGAGCCCGCCGCCGACCAGCGAACCGACGATCAGGGCCGCCAGCGAGAATCGAACGATGTGGCGTGCTAAGTCGTCGCTGCCATCGCCCTGCGCTCTGCGACGCGTGAGGAGCCACGCGCCGGCCAACGGCCCGGCCGAGGCGATGTTCATCGCCAACAGGTGAACGGCGAGCAACACGGTGGCGGCGAGTTCATGCACCAGCCTATCATAGCAATCAGGTTGCGCGACGAGTAAGAAGGATCGGGTAAGGTGCAGGAGAACTGCAAAGTCCAGCGCGCTTGGTCGCTGCTGAGGTACCCCGAAGAATCTGGCCCGGACCCTTCGGAGTACCTCAGGTCGCCGCGGCGACTCGCTGCGGCGAGGCGACTGCTTCCCGACTTTGCAGTCATGCTGGGGTCAGGTGGGCGATTGGTAGCGGGACGATAGAATACATCCATGTGTCACCACTACCGCGGCTCTAAGAATCCGCCCGCTCACCTCGCCGACGAGTTCAGCTCGAAAACTAACCTCCGCCAACTTTCTTTGCCGGACGCAAGCTACTATCCGCTGACGCCGGTTCCGGTGGTGCGGCTAACGGAATCTGGCGAGCGAGAATTGGTCGAATGCGAGTGGGGTCTGCTGCCGTTTTGGTGGAAGCCATCCGACAAGACGCCCAAGAGAGCGACGTTCCAACGTAAGTGCTTTAACGCCCGCAGCGAGGATGTTCATGCCAAGCCGACGTTCCGCGATGCGTTCAAGCGAAGGCGCTGCCTGCTGCCCGCCAACGAGTTCTTCGAGAAGGGACGCTACTTCCACCCGGTCGATCACAAAGCGTTCGCCTTCGCCGGGCTGTGGGAGCGCTGGCGAGATGCAGACGGCGAGGCAGTTGAGTCGTGTACCCTGCTTACGACGGAGCCGAACGAGCTGGTGCGATCAGTCGGCCATCATCGGATGCCGGTGCTGCTCACCAGCGAGGATGCGTATGCGGCGTGGCTCGACCCTGAAGTCGTAGAGCGTGGTTCCCTGGAATCGATCATGAGGCCTATCGGCACTGACGGCTGGGCGTGTGAGAAGGCGAAGTCCTGAGCGGGGTATGCAGTCGCACGCGCCGCGGCGAGTCGCCGCGGCGACCTGGGGTCCTGCGAAGGATCAGGCCCAATTCTTCGGAGCAGGTACGAATGACCCAAGGTTTGGGACTTTGGAGATTTCTCGGCCGAATTCTGAAGTTCTACGCTCGCATGAAGGACATTTTTTGCGGCAGATGTGGAAGGCGACTCCATTGCCGACTAAGCTACAGGCAACAGCACGTCACCCCGTCGAAAGAACTATGAAGAACTTTTTCCGTCGGACCCTCCTAATTCTGACTCTTACGTTCGCTGCGCCCAACGCTTGGGCCGGCTCGGCGATTCTCAGTGCGAGCCAAAACAACTCCATTTTTCAGAATGCCGTCAACAACAGCGCGGGCGGGGCTGCCGGGATCTTCGCCGGGACGACGGCGACGGGCTCGCCGCGCCGCGGTTTGATCGCCTTCGACGTTGCCGCCCACGTGCCGGCGGGAGCGACGATTACTTCCGCCGAATTGACGCTGTACCTCGCGGCGGCAGGTGGCGGCGCTGGGCAGTCCATCAGCCTGCATCGGCTCAACGCCGACTGGGGCGAGGGCACGGCCGGTAGTTCGTTGCCGACCGTTAGCGGCTCCGGCCTCGGCTTCGCAGCGGGCGCCGGCGATGCAACTTGGAACGCCAACTTTCACTCCTCGACGCTGTGGTCGAGTCCCGGCGCCACTGGCGATTTTACTGCGGCGGCCAGCGCGAGTACTTCCATCGGCGCCATCGTCGAGACTCCTTACACATGGTCATCGAGCCCGACCATGATCGGCGACGTCCAGAGTTGGCTCAGCGATCCGGCCGCGAACTTCGGGTGGGCTTTGGTCAACGCCAATGAAGTTGACAACGGCACGGCCCGCGCGTTTTATTCGCGTTCGGCGACGGTGAACGCCGGCGGCGATCCGCTCGATCTCGCATTCAGGCCGACGCTAACGATCACCTACGAAATTCCTGAACCGACTGCGGCCGTGTTGCTGCTCTTGACCGGTCCGCTGGCTATTGTCCTCCGGCGGCGTCGATGCGCAAACAGAACTGAAGTCGCCAGAGCGGCGGCGTAGCCAGATTCCGGCCGCTGCCATCATGAGCACGAGCGAGTGCGCCGATTCGGGAACTGCCGTGGTCGCTGGAACGATGGCTCCCGCGCTTTGGCGTCGCCGCTGCCAGGCTAGGAAGTCGGCGCCGTCGCTGTCGCCGTCGCCGTCGGAATCGCTGTCGCCGTTCAAGCCAAAGTCGCCTTTCCACTGAGCGAGGTCGCCGGCGTCGACGTCGCGGTCCCCGTCGAAATCACCAGGTGCACGAATGGTGAGGTATTGATCGGCGGCAACGTCATGCAGAAACTGCATCGTTCCGTCTGGCCACCGGATGCGCAACTCGTCGATCTGACTGGCCAAACCGAGGCCAAAATGCACGGGTAAGTCGCTCTGATTAAACGTGCCGGCGTTGGTGTTGGCTTCGCGGCGCAGGGTGCGCGGCGTGCCGTCGTTCAGCGTGCCGCCGTTGAGCGTGGCGTAAATCGAGGCGCCGATTCCCGTCGAGTTGTCGCTCAGGCCCTCCAGCGTGATGTAGAGCCAATGATTGCCGTTCGCCGCCGCATTGCTGAGGAAGACCTGTTCGGCAAAGTCACTTGCGGTCGGCGCGATGAGATCCTGATCTCCATCCCGGTCAATGTCGCCCCAGGTGCTGTCGTACGCGCCCCGGTTAGTGGAATGGAGGCCCTCGGCCGTCGTGACATCGGTGAACTGCCAGCCGCCGTCGTTGCGGTACAGCTTGCGGGCGTAGTTTTTGCCGCCCGCCGCCAAGTGATCGTGGAAGAACAGATCGAGGTCGCCGTCGTTGTCGTAGTCGACCGCCCGGCTGCCGTTGAAATCGCTGCCGGGGTCGCTGAGCAGCGGGTGACCCGTGAGCGTGTCGACGTCGGTAAACATATTGCCGCCGTCGTTGCGCCAGATCTTGCTCGGCTCGCCGTCGGCGCCGGTCATGAACAGATCGAGTCGGCCGTCGTCGTCGAAGTCGTGGAACTCCGCCCCGTAGCTGTTGGTCGTGAACTGCGTCCCGTTGCTGTCGGCGATGTCCACAAAGCTTAGCGTGCCGGTTTCCGCCAACCGGTTCTCGAAGAAATTGTTGCGGATGTTGTTGTCCGCACGGCAGGTGGAGATGTAGACGTCCATGTCTCCGTCGCCGTCGGTATCGCCAATCGCCATGCCGTAGGCTTTTGTTCCGAAGGGCGCCTGGAACCCGGCGGCCGCTCCCGCCTTCGTGAACGAGTTCGACGGACCTTGCAGATAGATTTCGTGCTTCTCCGGCCCTTCCATGCCGATGAGCAGGTCCAAGTCCAGGTCGTTGTCGATGTCGATCCAGGCGACGTTTTGGTGAAAGCCCGGATCGTTCAAACCTGTGGCCGTGCTCGTATTTGAAAACCCGGCCGCCCCATTGTTCTTCAACACGTCGCCGGAGGCGCCGAAGTTGGTCTGCCCGACGAAGACGTCGATCTTGCCGTCGCCGTCGTAGTCGCCCCAGGCGGCGCTCCACGATACGCCCAGCCCTGGGGGCAAGGTGCTGGAGATGTTGACGAACGTGCGCTTGCCGTCGCCGTCCACATCATTGCGAAAGAGTTGCTGGGCGCCGAAACCGCCTTGAAAGAACAAATCCAGGTCGCCGTCTTCGTCGATATCTGCCAACGATGCGCTGCGCGCCTCATAATCGACGCCGCCCAGAATCGATGCTCCTTGCTCGGTGAACGTGGGTTGAGCGAACGAATTGCTCGCCAAGATAAGTGAACCAAGCCAACAGGTGACCGATAGAGAAGGCGCTAGATAAGTCGTTGATTTCATGCTGGCATCCAGGTTGACGGCAAATGCTTCCCCACGAACGCGATCGCGCGGCCCTGCGACCGCGACGATTTGGAGGCGCCGCGGCATTCCGCAATTGTAACATCGCACCGCAGAGCGACTGCGGGAAACCTAAGACGTTGATCGAAAGCAATTTGCAACGAGTGGAGCCAAGGGGGCTCGCCTGTGACTCAAGAACGACAGCTCAAGAATATGACGCTAAGCATATAATAGCAATAAGGTTGCGTGCCGAGTAAGAAACGTCGCGAGCCGCCCTCGGCGGACGCTTATCGGACATTGTCGCGTTGTTTATCGGACATTGGATTTGACTCAAAAATGTAAATCAGTGCTCGCGTTTAGTGCCCGACATTACGAAATACCACGTCAGAAAACTACCTCGAAGTGTCCGCCGACGTGACCGTTTTTGGCGGAAAGATCAATCCGGCACTGCTCCAGCATCTTCATCATCTTCATCTCGGCCGACGCGAACTGAGTCATTAGACACTCCACAAGACCCTGCTGCCGGTTCTGGCCAATCACCATGCGATAGGGAACCAGCGAGCGACGCAGATGGGTTTGCTGGAGGATTTCTCGGCTATGCGACGCCGCGGGCAGGTGGCTTTAGATTCGCGCGGGACGTCCGAAAAATCAATAGAGTAACAGATTGCTTTGGTCCCGTAGGAGGCGCAGCGGCGCCAAGAAAAATCACCGAAATCGCCTTGCATGCCAATAACGAGCCCGCACAGAATATCGGCGTCGCCCCGATGACCGGGGCCACTTCTCGCAGCGAGGCAGGGATAATGGCCAGAGACAAGTGCAACGTATGCGACGGTACGGGCTGCTGCTCAACGTGCGAGGGACGCGGGACGATGCCAGCGCCCTTCTCAGCGTCTCATTGCTCGCGCGCTGTTAATTCCCAGGGCCTTAGATATGCGTCGCCCTATTCCTCATCGTGGGGCTGCGGCCGTCACCTCACGCGGGAAACCGTTGTTCATGTTTGCGCCGCTTGAGCCGATCCGGGTCGCGCCCATAGGCTGAAACTTGTCCCTTGAGTGTGCGGGCGGATCATCACGGCGCATCTCTGGTCGAGGCGACGTAATGCGTAGGGGTGGAAACTGTCACGCGGTACAGTCTAAAATGTCGGCAAAATATCGGTTGGACGGATAACCGTGGCGCCTGGTAACAGGAGAGCGTGTGCGAGCATATGCAGTCTTCGCAGGTGGAGGAGCCAAAGGCGCCGCTCTCGCAGGTTGTTTAGCAGCTGCGCAGAATTGGGGCTTTGATTTTCGAGGGTATGGCGGCACGTCGGCCGGAAGCATAATTGCGCTGCTGGGTGCAGTTGGCTATACCGGAAGTGAGATCGGCGAAATCTTAAAAGGCAAAGCATTTACGGAATTTCTGGACGATGACGGCTCGCGCCTAGATAAATTCATAAGAAACGCCAACGTCATTGACACGAGTGGTCCCTGTGCTTTGCTCGGAAGTCTGCCAGCCGCCATCTCCCTGCATCGTTCCGTGCGAAAATCATTTGGGCTTTACACCGGAAGCCGGCTGACTGATTACCTGTGGACTCTTGTTAAGGACAAGCTCGGCCTAACCGACGAGTTGCGGCCGGACTTCACTTTTGCCTACCTGAAGTCGCTCGGCAACCCGGCGTTAAAAATTGTTGCCTCAGACATTTCGCGGCGCCGAGCAGTCCTCTTCCCTCGGGACTGTAACACCTACGGAGAAACCATCCTCGATGCGGTACGCGCTTCGGCGGGCTTTCCCTTTGTCTTCCGCCCAGTACATGTAGGGACTTCATATTTGGTCGATGGAGGCGTCGCCAGTAATCTGCCCTCGTTTTTATTTAGCGAGGAATCAGAGGAAACGCGATTTCCGACGCTCGCCTTCGACCTCGTTCAAGAGCATATGTGAGGTGGACCCCAAAACCTGGACAGCTTGATAAGGTAGTAAAAACCCACCCTGGGGTTACCTTTCAGGAGGTCCGACGGTGTCGAGAAAGCGACGGATATTGGGGGCGGCGTTCAAGGCGAAGGTGGCCCTGGCGGCGTG
>JBGSYU010000372.1:0-1794 GCA_041750715.1 Lacipirellula sp. | reverse complement strand
TTCGCCAGCGGGGGCGAGGGCTTCGGTCTCGGCGTGCGGGCCGCCGAGCTTGCGGTGCCAGCCTTCGCCGACGACGTTCCCACCGCGAACCAGCACGCAACCGACCATCGGATTCGGCTCGACGTAGCCTTGCCCGCGCCGCGCCAGCTCCAGAGCTCGCGCCATGAATTGATTGTCTTCACCTGGCGAACGGTCTGCCATTGCGTGTCCGTGAGAGTTAACCACGAAGGCACTAAGGCACGAAGAAAACAAAGAATATGAACCGCGGATGAACGCTGATAAACGCTAATGAATTCATTCTTTATCAGCGTCGATTAGCGTCCATCAGCGGTTTAGCTCCTGTCTTTCCGCTTCCTGTCTTCGTGTCATGTGTTTCGTCTTTCTTAGGGAGTCCAGATGGCGGGCTTGGCGCTGCCGCCGGGGGCTGGTGCGTCCTGACCGGGGGTCCATAGGCGATTGGGCTCAGCAGCAGGGGGCGCCAGAGTGGTGGGAACGTCACGCGGGGCGAGCAGGCCGGCCGTGTAGAGCAAGCGATAGGTGGCGTCGGCGATTCCCGGCTCGTTCAAGTGGTTGGCGCGTAGGTCGTTCAGCGCGGTTTGCACGCCCATGGGGTCGCCGCGTTCGATTTGGACTTCCAGTTCCAGAAGGGCCCATTCGCCTCCCGGTTGCTTCGCACGGGCAGCCCACTCCTTGGCGCGAACCGTCCACTGGAGGGCGCGGTCGGGGTCGGGCTCGGAGCGAATAAGCTGGCGATAGACGGGCGCCACGCCTTCCTCCGCAATGTCGCGCGAGACGATCTCTTCCGCTAGCGCCAGGGTGGCCACGCCGGCGCCGGTCATGGCGGAGCGGTTGAACAATTGCATCAGCCGATCCGACGGCGCGAGTTTCAGGTCGAGCCGTGCGATGCGGGTGATCGGCAGGCGCTCGAAGTCGGCGGTGGCCGGGTCGAGGACGCCGGCGCGCGGCAGACCGAGCTGTTCGCGAAGCTGCTGGAACAGTTCGCGCTCCTCGGGTTCGACCGCGGCTTGTTCGACGATGAGCACGCTGGCCAGCAGCGGCACGCGGAGATCGGCGCGGCCGGCGGCGTCGCGAGGCGAAAGATTCTCCAGGCTGGCGCGCGGGGCGGCGGTCCAATCTTTCAGGATCGCCTGGCGGCGACGCTCGGACAGCAGTTTGCGGCGGTGAGCCGGCGGCGTGTCGTCGGGCAGGCGCCAGCGCCAACTGAGGGCTGCTTCGGAGGCGGACTTCTCGCCGACCACTTCCGTTTCTCCTTCGGGGCCGATGGCGTCGCCGAGGATTTCTACGATGAGGTCTTTGGTTTGGAGATTTGAACGCGCCGGGGCCGGGACGGCCCGGCTCGCTTGGCTCGCTTCGCCTTGATCGGTGGTGACTTCGATCCGCGCGTCGCGATCGGTGCGTTTGCCGTAGACGCTGATAAAGGCCAGCACGTTGGGCGCTTCGTCCACTTTCAGGTCGACGCCGCTGCGGGGGATCGGCCGATCGAGCAGCAGATGCGTGCTGCGCGGACGGGTGACCTCGTCCTCTTCGAGCGTCTCGGGGTCCATTTCGTAGCGTTCGATCCGCTTGTCGGTAAGGAGCCGCTGCGCTGCTGCGTCTTCGTCGTGTAGCGCGTAGGAAATGCGGACCGAATCGCTTTGCGGCTCGACCAGCTTCGGGTCGACGAGCTGGGCGAGGGCTTCCGCTTCGACGGCGTCGTCGAGCGGCACGTCGAGCCGCGCGAACTGGTGCAGGCTGGCGGCGAACGCTTGCGCATCGCCGAGCCAGCCGCGGACG
>JBGSYU010000371.1:0-4409 GCA_041750715.1 Lacipirellula sp. | reverse complement strand
GCTCACCGCTGACTACAGCCTGATTGGAACAGGAATCTCGCCTACCGCCGGCGGCAACAACCAGTTTGCCGACAATCCGCAACTCGGACCGCTAGCGAACAACGGCGGCGCCACGCCGACCCACGCCCTGCTGGTGGGCAGCTTGGCGATCGACGCGGGCAATCTGAGTGCCGACCAGTTCGACCAACGGGGCGCCCCGTTCGAGCGTGTCGTCGGAGGCCACGTCGACATCGGCTCGTTTGAGGTCCAGACCGCACCGCCAACGCTACCCGGCGATTACAATCTGAACGGCGTCGTCGACGCGGCCGACTTCGTTCTTTGGCGAAAAACGCGCGGTCAGACAGGCCTCACGCCCTACAGCGGCGCCGATGGCAATGGCGACGGTGATATCAACGACGCCGACTACGGGGTGTGGCGGGCGAATTTCGGCGCGACGCTGCCCGAAGCTGCGGGCGAGGGATCAGCCGCTGCGCCCCTAGCGAGCGCAGAACAGCCTGCGACCATCGCCACTCAGACTAAATGGACCGAGCCAATCGCTCCTGGTGTCACGCCGGCGAATCTCGAACAACCGGCGAGCAGTCAAATCCTGGCCGCTAGCGAGCGCGATGTTGCCCTTGCCGGGTTTGATCCTCGATCACCCCTTTTCGACCCGCGAGAGCAGGCGATGCTTCGGCACCTCCATCCCATGCCGACCGCCGATCCTGACGCTGTAAACCACCGCGACGAATTGCTCCTTGCCCGCTCGTTCCTACCCAAACGCGATCGATACAGCTCTGAGCACGGGCAGAATGCGCGCTCGATCGAGTCGTCTGCAACGGAGATGATGGATACTTTTGGCAGGGCTCTCGACATCGCGTTCGCAAGCCTGTAGAGCCCCGCGTGGCCGTAACGCCTCATGACCCCGCGTTCGAGTGGTGGCCAAAAATAGTTGCTGAAACCACGGCGCCGATGTGCTAAGGTCATGCGACCACGTAGGTCAGTTTTTCCAAAACTGACGTTTCCCGAGTTACGGAGACACTCGACCACGTAGGTCAGTTTCTCCGAAACTGACATTCCCTCTCACATCCCGAGTTTCGGAGAAACTCGGCCATGTGTAATTCTACCGCGCGCCATAACTCACATGACAGCGCGCCTTTGCGTTTTTCGTGCATGAACTGGCGCACGGCGGGGCGGGACGGCTTTGAGGATGCGAGGCGTTGCGATAGGGTGCTAGTAGCGGCTGCGGTAGGTTGTGAGTACGTCATTCTGAGCGATGCGAAGAATCTAGCCATCCGTTTGGCGCCTGATCCTTCGCTCCGCTCAGGATGACCAATTAGCAGTTAAGGGACGAGGTCCGAAATGCATCGCGTGCTACTTTTGGGCGCCGGTAAGATTGGCCGGATGATTGCCCGCCTGCTGGTCGACACGGCCGACTACGACGTGATGGTTGGCGACGCCAGCCCCGCGGCGCTGGAACTAATCGCCCAGCGCATCGGCGTCAAGACCGTGCCGGTGAACGTCGAGGTTCCTGGCGAATTGGCCGCAGCCCTCATGGGACGCGATACGGTCGTCTCGGCGCTGAGCTACTACCACAATCCTCGCGTTGCCGAAGCGGCCCTGGCGGCGGGCGTTAATTATTTCGACCTAACTGAAGACGTTGAGACCACGCGGCGCGTTCGAGAAATCGCCCAGAGCGCCAAACCTGGGCAGGTGTTCATGCCGCAGTGCGGCTTGGCGCCGGGCTTCATCTCGATCGTCGCCAATCAACTCACCAGCCGGGTCGAGCGGCTCGATTCGGTCCACATGCGCGTCGGGGCGTTGCCGCAGTTTCCCACCGGGGCGCTGAAGTACAATCTCACATGGTCGACCGACGGTCTCATCAACGAGTACTGCAACCCGTGCGATGCTATCCACGAAGGCCGCCGCATGGAGGTGTTGCCGCTGGAAGGTTATGAGCAATTCTCGCTCGATGGGGTCCGCTACGAGGCGTTCAACACCAGTGGCGGCTTGGGCACGCTGTGCGATTCGCTGGAAGGGAAGATCCGCGAACTGAACTACAAGACGGTGCGGTACCTGGGCCACTGCAACCAGGTGCAACTGCTCGTCAACGAGCTGCGGCTTAGCCAGCGGCGCGATCTGCTGAAGGACATTCTTGAGAACGCGGTGCCGATTACGTTTCAAGACGTCGTGGTGACGTTTTGCACGGTGTGCGGGTATAAGGATGGGCAGTTGGTGCAAATCACCGACGCTCGTAAGATTTACCACCAGCAGATCGGCGGCGAGAACTGGAGTGCGATTCAGATCACGACGGCCGCGGGTATTTGCGCGGCGATCGACCTGCACGTCGCTGGTCGTTTGCCTAACCGCGGCTTCTTGCGGCAGGAGCAGGTCGACTTCAACGAGTTCCTCGCCAATCGGTTCGGCTGCCGTTACGAATCGCAAATCGCCACGCGGTTCAATAATTCGTCGTCGGTCGGCGGGGCGACCACCCGCGAGACTCTCGATTCAACCCTTCCGCGGGAGCCTTCGATATGAACCGAGCCGTGCAGGATGCGCTGAAGAAGTTGGGCGTGAATACGCCGGTGCAGGCCGTTGCCATCGGTGATGCGTGGCAGGAGGGCGGCAGCGGCCGGCTCATTGGCCGGTCGCCGATCGACGGCAGCACACTCGCCGAGTTCGCTGCCGCGGATGCGTCGCAAGTGGATGAGGCCATCGCCGCTGCGGCGGAGGCGTTCATCAAGTGGCGCGTCGTCCCGGCCCCGGTCCGCGGGCAATTCGTCCGCCAATTCGGCGAGCAGTTGCGGAAGCACAAGGCGGAGCTCGCCACGATCGTCAGTTGGGAAGCCGGCAAGATCACGCAGGAAGCGCTGGGCGAAGTTCAGGAGATGATCGACATCTGTGAATTCGCGGTGGGTCTGAGCCGGCAGCTTTATGGCAAGACGATCGCGAGCGAGCGGCCGGGGCATCGGCTGACCGAGCAGTGGCATCCGCTGGGGCCGATCGGCGTGATCTCGGCGTTCAATTTTCCCGTGGCCGTGTGGGCGTGGAACGCGGCGATCGCGTGGGTGTGCGGCGACCCCGTGGTATGGAAGCCGTCGGAGAAGACGCCGTTGTGTGCGATCGCGTGCCACGCGTTGTTCCAGCGGACGCTGGCCGAGGCGGCGGACGTGCCGCCAGCGATATCCAATGTCGTGATTGGCGGCGCCGACGTTGGGCAGCGGCTGGCGGAGTCGGCGAAGCTGCCGCTAATCTCTGCCACCGGTTCGACGCGTATGGGCAAGGCCGTCGCTGAAACTGTCGCCAAGCGGCTCGGTCGGTCGCTCTTGGAGCTTGGCGGGAACAACGGCATGATCGTCACGCCGTCGGCGGACCTCGACCTAGCCGTTCGCTCGATTGTGTTCGCCGCCGTGGGAACGTGCGGCCAGCGCTGCACTACATTGCGACGGCTGATTGCTCACGATTCGATCGCCGACGAGTTGCGCGACCGACTCTTGAAACTCTACGAGCGGGTGCCGATTGGCGATCCGACGGCGGATGGCACGCTCATCGGACCGCTGGTCGATGAACCGGCGGCGAAGCAGATGGAGGCGGCGCTCAAAGCCGCGAAAGCGCAAGGCGGCAAGGTCCACGGCGGCGGCCGGGTGACCGAAGGCATGCCGGCGGGGGGCGCCTATGTGCGGCCGGCGATCGTCGAGATCGGCGCTGACGCGCCGATCGTGCAGCAAGAAACGTTTGCGCCGATTCTCTACCTAATGCGGTACGCCGATTTTGACGAGGCATTGGCCACGCATAACGACGTGCCCCAGGGCTTGTCGTCGGCCATCCTCACCGGCGACGTCCGCGAGGCCGAGCAATTCTGCTCGCCCAGCGGCTCCGACTGCGGCATCGTCAACGTGAACATCGGCACCAGCGGCGCCGAGATCGGTGGCGCCTTCGGCGGCGAGAAGGAAACCGGCGGCGGCCGCGAGTCGGGCAGCGATTCGTGGAAGCAGTACATGCGCCGCGTCACCAATACGGTGAATTATTCGAGGGAGCTGCCGCTGGCGCAGGGCATTCGCTTCGACGTGTAACGCGATCGGCGTAATGAAGACTGATAAAAGCCGCGGACTAACAGCCCGCCGGTGCAGCGCGCGATGCGTTGCGTGCTTCACCGGCGGGCCGTTAGCCCGCGGCTACTACAGCCCTGCGAGCTTCGCTGTCTCTTCGTAGCTTCGGATGCCTGCCGTCGCCCCTAAGCGCGTCACGCAGCACGCGCCGGTCGCCGAGCCGAGACGCCCCGCGTCGGCGGGGCTCATGCCGCGCAGCAAATGGATGCGGCCTTGAAGGCGGCGAAAGAGCAGGGCGGCACGATACACGGCGGCGGTCGCGTTGCCGAGGGCGTACCGAAGGGCGGCGCGTATGTGCGACCCGCCCTCGTCGAAATCGACGCG
>JBGSYU010000370.1:0-6142 GCA_041750715.1 Lacipirellula sp. | reverse complement strand
GTGCTGGCAGACGTTCGGCCGTGCATCGTCGGGCGACAACATGTCGCTCTTCTCATCGTTTCCATATCGCCAGGTTAGCCGGGGCTCCTCAATGTGAGCCAGCGCGGGATGGTTGCCCAGTAATTGGCCAAGCAGCGTCGTGCCCGACCGAGGAGCGCCGACGACGACGATCGGTCTGTCCAAAGCGAATGGGTGGGCGCTGGTCATTCGGGAGTTGGTCGCTCGAGGGACGCTGCAGTTCCGCAATCAGCCCCATCATGGTCTCGCCGCGGGCGGGGCGTCGAGGACCAACTTTGGGCCGAATCGGCGGAATTCCGCCTCTTGGGTGGTGTTATGGGGCCCGGTTGCCTTGTAACGATGCACCGGGCAGGTCAGCCGGTCCAAGCGGTGTATCCGCCCGCAGAATTACAAATTCGCAACGCAACGATAATGCGGATCCCAAGGTATTGCAAAAGCCTTCCTGACCTCTAAGCTGGCGTTTAGAGTCAGTCTCGTCAGCCGGGCGGCTTTGCGCCGGCGTTGGGCGTTCAAATTGGGGTCGATCGACAGGTCAGCCGCATATGGATTTCAGCTCGTTGGCCGCGCGCAGGATAGGCTGCAATTTTTCGCTTCAGTCGACGCTTCTTGGCAGAATACGCCGACGGGCGGCGAGCCTCGCCGCGTTCGCAATGCAGTTGGCATTCGCCTCCTCGGCCGGGGCTATGGCGCCGCCCAATATCGTCCTGATTCTGATGGACGATTTGGGGTGGTCGAGCACTTCGGTTCAATCGGACCCGAGCGTCGCGAACTCGAAGAGCGACTTTCACCAAACGCCGCGGCTCGAGCAATTGGCGGCGCAGGGGATGGTGTTCTCGCATTCCTACGCGGCGGGCCCGAACTGCTCTCCGGCGCGTGCCGCGCTGATGTCTGGAGAAAGCCCGGCTCAACTGCAAGTGACCGATGTTCGCCAGGCGTTGAATTTTTCCGATCCGTATTTCGCGAACACCTACACGGGGTTCCCGCTTGCGCCTCCTCAGCCGCGAACGACGTTTCCCGAGGAGAAACCGCTCCTCGAAGCGATTAAGGACGCAACCCCGGCATATCGCGGCGGGCACTACGGAAAATACGACTGGCAGCCGAACTTGCCGTACGAGGGGTGGGATTCCTACAACGACTTGGTGACGTGGCGGTACACTCCGCAGGATCCCAAGGCAATCTTTACGATCACGAACAACGCAACGACGTTTATCGAACAGCAGGTCGCCGCCAGCGGGCCCCGCTTTCAGCTCCCCCAATGCGTGACGGACTCGAACCCCAGTGTACAATGGCCCACATGCTGCGATTCGCTCTAATTTTTGCGATTTTGCCACTTGCCGGACCGCGGGCTATGGCCGCCCCCATCAAGGTTTTCGTGATCGCCGGACAGTCGAACGCAGCCGGCGGAGGGCTGTTGGTCGACCTGCCCGCCTCATTGAACATTTCACAAAACAATTTGTATCAATACCGCCAGGAACTTTCCGGCGGAGTCGTCGAATCCACGAATTGGGAAGCCCTGCGTCCCAGGCCGATGCCAGGCGCCGGCTACGGCATCGAACTTACGTTCGGCCTCGCGATGGAACAGCGATTGGGCGAGCCCGTGGCGGTCATCAAGGTCGCCGCCAATGGCAGCGGGCTTTGGAACCGGTGGCTCCCGGAAGAAGACGATCTGTACCCCTGGATGACGGAGAAGGTTAATTCCGCACTGGGCCAGTTGGAATCGCTCGGCTATCAGGCAGACCTCTCCGGCTTCCTGTGGATACAAGGCGAGAATGACGCAGGGTTTCAGCAATTCTCGGAGGTCTATGACGACAACCTGGCGACGCTGGCCTCCGCAGTGCGGACCGATCTCAATGCGCCGAATTTGCCTTTTGTACTCAACCAGGCGCACGTCGATCTTGCTCGTCCTCACACGGCCTTGCTGCGCACGAGCCAACAGAATGCCGCGGATCTCGACCCCAATATGTTCATGATTAACGCGGACGATTTACAGCTCACGTTCGACAGCACCCACTTTACCGCCCCTATGTTCTTCGAATTAGGCCGACGATTTGCCGACGTGCTGGCGCCCAGCGGCGATTTCAACGACGACGGCTTGGTCAACGCCGCCGACTTGCCGCAGTGGCAAGCGAGCTTCGGCGGCAACCGGGTCGGCGACGGAAACGCGGACGGCGTCTCCGACGGCGCCGATTTCTTGCTCTGGCAGCGGCAGTTTGGATATAATCCGTCGCAATCGATCGCGGCGATCCCCGTCCCCGAGCCGTCTGCGGCGGCATTCATGTGCCTATTGCTGGCGGTCTCGGGTCGCGGCTTCCCGAGGCGGCACCGTGAGTTTTGATCGCCGCCGTCGTCCGGGCCGCTTTCGATCAAGCGGCGATGATACCTTGGTGCAATACAACTCATGAAGAAGCTACCTATTGAATCGAAGCTTTCCGGCGGCGCGGATGTGTTGAGCACCCTTAGCTCGACGGCATTGCTGGCAAGTCTGTTGGTCGCCTCCGCCACGGCTAACGCGGCGCCGCCGAACATCGTTTTTATTCTGTCGGACGATCAGGGTTGGACAAACACGTCAGTGCAAATAGATCCGGATATCCCGGAGTCGAAGAGCGACTTCTATCAGACGCCAAATCTCGAAGCGCTCGCAGCGCAAGGTATGCGATTTACGCAAGCGTACTCGGCCCCGGCATGTTCGATGACGCGCGTCGCAATCCAAACCGGCAAGAGCTCGGCACGGAATCAACTCACCGATGTTGTGGCAGCGGCCAATCCGACGTCCGCGCGTTACATTCCGCTCTTCACTGGTCAACCTCTCAGCCCGCCGATTGTTCGCGGCGAGGTCGCGGCTTCTGAAACGCTGATCCCCGAATGGCTTGGCCAAAACAATGCCGGATATACTACAGCCCACTTTGGGAAGTACCATATTGGCAATGTGGCCGTGTCCGGGTACGACCAATGGATCACAGGGGGAGTCACGCCAGCGGAAAACCCAAAAGACATGTTTCGGGTGGCCAATCGGGCAACGCAGTTCATGCAAGACCGGGTAACGGCGGATCAGCCGTTCTTTATGCAAGTATCCTTTGCTGGTCCGCACGCACCCTTTGAAGCGCGCGCGGCCTCGCTTGCCAAGTATCAAGCGTTAGCCCAGAACCTGCCGCCGGGGACGCGGCATACCGACCCCCTCTATGCCGCGATGCTTGAAGATTTGGATACGGCCACGGGGCAGATTATCGACAAAATTACGCAATTGGGCATTCAAGACAACACCTACATTGTCTACGCCTCCGATAACGGCGCCATCGCTCTCTTGGGAAGCGACGAAAGCGTGCCGCTATTCCATTCAAAGGGAAGCGTCTATGAAGGGGGCGTCCGCGTCCCCCTGTTCGTCACAGGCCCCGGGGTTGCGAGCGGAGTTGTAAGCAGGGTGCCGGTGATGCTCCAGGATCTCTTTGCGACGATTTCAGACATTGCCGACGTCACGGCTCCGCTCGAATCAGATGTTGAGAGTGCAAGCTTGCTTCCGCTTCTTCATAACGGCGGGCAGTTGCCCAACAACGTTCCGTTGTCTCGCGCCTTTGCACCCAATGGCGAGATTTTCCAGCATGTGCCCCATTACACGGGTGACACTGTCTTTGGCGAACGAGTGCCGGCCTCCTCTGTTTTAGACGGCGACTACAAGCTCGTAAGGATCTATGGAACGCCCGGTAACGAGGACACGGTACTGTTATTCAATCTTGCCCAGAATATTACCGAGAGTTCGGACGCCAATTCGCCGTTGAATCTTGCGAATGTCTTTCCAGAAAAGAAGGCCGAATTATTGGGCAAGCTCAACAAGTGGCTATCGGACGTCGACGCTTCGTTGCCGTACGACATGGCGACCAATGCCGATCTCGAGTGGGACGCCGCCCAGCCTGGAGTCGATCCTACGGCTTGGCGATCGACTACGGACGTCGGCGTATACTTTCGCGAACGGTGGGAGACGATTGCCGGCATCGACGCGCCGGCGTTAGTCCGGACCGAGCCGCACCAGCCGCGACTCGGGTCGCAGGCGTTTCACTTCGACGGGAACGATAAGCTAGGTCGCGAATTCTTTCGCGTTTCAGACTCACGTGCGCCCTTCGGGCAGGATAGCGACCGTTCAGCGACGATGGAATTCTGGGTAAGGTTGAATGGACTTGATCAGGATCAGATTCTATTTGAGTCGGGGGACGGTGCGGCGGGTTTGTCGCTAACTCTAGGCGACGCTAACGGCGATGGCTCGCAGAACGACCTGAGATTTCGAGTCCTCGGCAAGTCCGGACAGTCGCTGACCGCGACCGTCCCGATTGATGCGTTCGCCGATCCGACGAAGGACTTTGTGCAGGCTAGCGCGGTGATCAACGATGATAATTCCAATCGATATATAGAGATTTACATTAATGGCGCACTTGCCGCACGAGTAAATGGTACGCCAGGCGCCGCGGGGACCCTGGAGTGGGATATCCACAATACAAGCTGGCTTGGATATCAGCACGCTGGCCTTGGCGGAGCTGTCGGCGGCGGTCCGGGCAATGCTCTGGGCGGCAATGCCGGAACCGGCGATCTGCCCTTCGCGGGCAATTTCGAAGGTGATATCGCTGCCTTCAACTTCTATAATTATGTGCTGAACTCGAGCGACATTGCATCGCGATACAATGCAGTCCTTGATCCGGCCGGATTCGGCATTGGTCCGTTGAACGGTGCCATTGCCGTGCCGGCAGTGCGTCCGGTAAATGTTTCGCTCGGAACCGCCGAGTCCAATTCGGTTTTTGTCGTCGAAGAACGCCACCATCGCCTCGCCTCCTCGCTGTCCGTCGACGCGGCGGTCAACTCCGGCGGAGTCGCGACTCCTGGCAGCCCGCTGCCTTCCGGTTCGCTCGCGGCCGGCACGGATTTTATTAGCTACTTGCTTCAATTCGACCCCACGGGCTCCAGCAACGGCGTCGCCAAGACCGCGGCTGGCTCGGTGACCTTCGCCCACGACATCGTGGCCCTGATGCTCGACGCCAACTCGATGGCGTCTTCCGATTCGATTCTGGGATCGATCGGGGACTATGGAGTGACGACCGACCGCGGCCTGCAGCTTGCCGGCAGCGATTTTCTGTCGATCTCTGCCGATCGCCGGACGCTCAGCTTCAACATCACGGTCGACGGCGACGAGCTCGCGCAGTTTCGAGTGCTCACGCAATCGCCGATCGCGGGCGACTTCAACGGAGATGGAATTGTTAATGGTTCCGATCTGAACGTCTGGAGGTCGGCGGAGGGCCTGGTGAAAGCCGGCGATGCCGACGGCGACTCGGACACTGACGGGAACGACTTTCTCATTTGGCAGCGAAGGCTCGGCTCATCGTCGTCCACGATCGCCGCGACTTCCGTGCCGGAGCCGAGCGCGGCGGGGTTGCTTTCAATGGCCGTCGCCGTCGTCTCGGGAGTATCGCGACGGGCACGGCGCCGGCGCGCCGGCTAGCCGCTGGCGCCGGCAACGGACTTATTGAATCTCCACGACGATCGGCCGCGAGCGCATGTTCGTGGCTCCAGTTTGCATCGCGTACAATGTCGTGCGGCCTCTGCCGAGGCGAGCTGCTTCGATTGCCACGCTGCCGGTTCCGCCCGCCGCGACGCCCACGACGCGGCCATTCTGCATGATTTGAGCGTCCTCGCTGGCAGTGCTCGAAACGTCGACGCTCACCGTGCCGTCGCTAGAAACGCGCGCGTCTTTCAGTGAGAGTTCCAAGACGCCGTCGCCGTTTTGGACCTCGAAGTCGCCCATCCACGCTCCCTGTACGGCAATGGGCGTGTTGTCGATGGCGACGACGCGCGCCTCGTGCCAGCCGTCGGCCAGCAGGTTTGTGTCAAGCGAGAACTGTGCGTCTGGGGCCGCCGATTGCGATTTCACACCATCGACATACAGCTCAAAACGACTTGCCGTGCGGGCGTCCGGATACCGGGCCGCGGGCTTGAGACTCACCGTTCCGACCAGCGGCGTCCCGCTGACGACGCCATCTACGGTGACGACCGGCGCCACCGCCCAGGGCTGGCACAGGGGGTCGCCGATGACGAGCAGATGGAACGGCGCCGCGACGGACTGGTAAAACGCCTCGGCGAGCGAGCA
>JBGSYU010000369.1:0-3944 GCA_041750715.1 Lacipirellula sp. | reverse complement strand
CTCCAGCGGGTGGCGTGCGTCGGGTGCGGCGCACTGATTCGGAGAATCGGGCGAAGTCCCCAGGCTCGCTCGCCGGCGGAACGCCTGCCGGTGGTGGTCCATCGCCTTGCGATGGACGACGGTCCGCAGCCACGCCGCGATTGGAGCGCCGTCGGCGTTCAATTCGTGGATACCGCGTAGCAGCGCGAGCATGGTCTCCGAAGTCACGTCCTCAGCCACATGAGCGTCCGCGGTCAGCGCGTAGGCCTGCCGCCACACCGACGGCAGGTAACGCTCGTACAGCGCTTGCCAGGCGTCGGCGTCGCCTCGCTGGGCTCCGCGCAACAAATCGGCGTCACTCAAAGGGCTAGCCTCGAAACTCCATCGTTTGAAGGCGGGAATCATGAGGCGAAATGCGACCTAGCGGGAGTGCGGCGGCGCCCACCCTGTCGCCACCGCCACTACAACCTAGTCGTTCGCCGCCACAAAAGCCCGCGAAAAAAATTTCGTCCGGAAGATTAAGGCGCAGGAGAACTGCAAAGTCCCGAGCGCACGGTCATTCTGAGGTACTCCGAAGAATCTGGCCGGACTCTTCGGAGTACCTCAGAGTGACAGCTTCCGGACTTTGCAGTTCTCTTGAGATAAGGCAGGCTAGCGTTGAAAAATCGGCAGCAACTGGTTCGGCGCCCCCAGCGCTATCACCGTCAGCGCCGTCGTATAGCATTGGCCGAATTGACTGTCTCGCCAGTGAATCTCCGCCGGCCATAAGCCCGCGGCACGCTGATTCTCCAAGAGCGTGTCGACGGTGGGCGGGAAGAACTCTTCCCAATAGCCTCCGCCAATCTGGTACATTCCCTGGCAACACATAAACAGCGAATAGTGGTACCGTTCGTGCGGCGCCTTGGGATTGAATTCCACCACGGCGTTGTAGGCGTCGAACTTGTGCTGCAGAATCCACTCGCCCGTTCGCTGGGCTTCCGCGGCGCCATGAAACCCAGCGTGCGCCATCGCCAGTATCCCGGCGCCCGCCATGCCGCGGCTTCGATTGTCTAAATCGCCGCCGACGTATTGAAACGATCCGTACTTTTCCGAGTAGCACTGCCGAACGTACGCAACGGCGTCGTCGATCGGCTGCTCCGCCACGGGAAAGCCCGCGTTGCGCGCGGATCGCAAGAACATCAATTCCCATCCGGTGACGGAAAGATCCGATTCTCGGCGCGCGGGGTCTCGGTAAAGGTATCGCCACCCGCCGCGATCGTCGGCGCGGGCCTTCGGCCACCGCTGCATTTCTAGCGATGCGGCAATGGCCCGATTGATGGCTCCGCCGATGCGATCCGTATCTTCGGCGTCGCTCAAGCCGTACAACTCGCTGAGATTGAGCGAAGAAATCGCGTGGTTGTAGGCCGCACACACGCCGACGTCGGCCTGCACATTGCGATTGATCGGCGAGCCGTTCGGGCCGATCAACGTCACCAGCCCGTTTCGCTATTGACATGAGAGCACATAGTCGGTCGCCCGTTCTAGCGCCTTGCCGTAGCGGCCTTCGCCCGGCAAGTGACCATGCGACATATACGCCATCATGCATAAACTGGTGACGGCCGGCTGTCCCGCATCCAACGACGGAAACGAGCCGTCAGGTCGCTGCTGCGCGGCCAGCCATTTCAAGGCGAGGTCGACAGACGCATCCACACGCGCCCACTCGCCGCGAGAGAGCACATCGTTCGGCTTGTCGTCGCGGGAATCTCGCGCGCTAAGTCCGGCGGTAACGCGTTCCGCGGTTTCAACCGTATCGCCGACCTGGGCGGATAGGGGCTTCGCCCAGAGCAGCGCTAATTCGATCGCGACGGCCGTCAGCAACGGTGCATTGTTCTTCATGGCGCCGGCGAACGCCGCACTGCCGAACGGCAGCTAGGTAGCCAAAACGCTTGTTTCGGCGGGATTCAGAAAAAGTGGGCGCGCCAAGACTCGAACTTGGGACCTCAGCCTTATCAGGGCTGCGCTCTAACCAACTGAGCTACGCGCCCGCTTCTGCGGATTGGCGCCGGGGCGCTCTCCCCAGCCGTCTCCCAGAAATGCAAGCAAGTCCCATATTCTAGGTCGCGTGGGGGGGCTGTCAAAGGGGCCGCCATTTAGCAGTAGTGGGTCTTCATAGTTGACTGCGCGCTCCGCGAGCAGATTCCTCTCGCGGAGCGAGCGGACTGCAAATGCCAATCGCTCTGGTCCCCCATCGCCTGGGCGCCTATAAAACTGGTAGCCCGATGGGATGCATCCCGGGCGTCAAAAGACGATTCCGACACGAAGGATTCCAGGCATGTCGTTCACGAAAATGCGCCGCTTGGCGCCGCTGGCTGCTTCGCTGCTATCGCTCGCTCCCTTTCGCGCGGCCGCCGAGGCGCCTTCGGTCGACGACGCCTTGAAGCTGCAACCGGTGCAAGCAGGGGTCGAAATCGACACGCCCACGGCCGACGAGGCCAAAGCCTGCAAGATCAGCCCCGAGAAAATCGGCGGCGCCACGGCGTGGGTCGTCCGCGGAGCCGACGGCGCCGTGCTGCGGCAGTTCACCGATTCCAATAGCGACAACGTCGTCGACACCTGGAGCTACTTCCGCGGCGGGCTCGAGGTCTACCGCGACGCCGATCTGAACTTCAACGGCAAAGCGGAGCAGTACCGCTGGTTCCACACCGGCGGCTCGCGCTGGGCGCTCGACAAGAACGAAGACGGCAAAATCGACGCGTGGAAAAGCATCTCCGCCGAGGAGGCGTCGGAA
Organism: Lacipirellula sp.; assembly: GCA_041750715.1. Taxonomy (GTDB): domain Bacteria; phylum Planctomycetota; class Planctomycetia; order Pirellulales; family Lacipirellulaceae; genus Lacipirellula. The sequence goes on along the minus strand of JBGSYU010000369.1, from coordinate 1,198 downwards.
GAAGTGATTGCCGCGCTGCGATCGAAAGACGCCGCGAGATTTGCGCGGCTGCTGCTGACCAAGGAAGACGTCGCCAAGCTAGGGCTGCCGAAGGAACTCGCCGAGAAGTTGCTCCAGCGCGTGACCGCGGCCCCGAAGACGTTCGCCAAGGTGGTGAGCGACGGCAAGATCGACGCGAAGGCCCAATTCACCGACTTCGGCGGCCTGCGCCCCGGCGCCGTGCCGGCCGGAACTCGCGGCGGGAAGCGAGACCTGCTGGTGTACGAGGATGTGTGGGCGATGGCTCTCACCGGGGACCAGCCGCAGCAGTTGCAGTTGGGCAGTATGGTGAACATCGACGGCGCCTGGAAGCTGGTCGACGGTCCGGTCATCGGCGCCGCCGACTCGGTGGTCGCCGGCTTCTTCTACGATGCCGAAGGGGTCATTCCGCAGCAGCCGCAGGTCGCCGCGATCAACGAGCCGACCGAGGAAATGCAAACGATCCTCGAGTCGATCCAAAAGCTGGACGACGAACTCACTAAGGCCGCTCCCGAGAACAAGGCCGCGCTACATGGAGACCGGGCCGACCTGTTGGAACGCCTGGCGACGGTCGCGAAGGATCCGACTGAGCGCGAGCAATGGACCAAGCAACTGATCGATATGGTGAGCGCCGCCGTCCAGGAAGGCAGCTATCCCGAAGGGTTGGAGCGGCTCCAGAAGCTTGACGCCAAGCTGACGGCTAATAAGGCGAGCGAAGATCTGCTCACGCACGTCGAATTCAGCCGCATGCAAGCTGCGTGGGGTCTCGCCCAGTCCGATCCCAAGGCCGAGTACGCCAAGATTCAAGAGGGCTGGCTGAAGCAGCTTGAGGAGTTCGTCGCCAAACACAAGTCGAGCGAGCACGTTGCCGAGGCATTGTTGCAACTGGGCATGGCGAGCGAGTTCGCTGGCGAGAAGGAAACCGCTCTGAAGTGGTATCAGCGCCTGGCGAAGGATTTTCCGAAGTTCTCGAAGACGCCCAAAGCGCAAGGTTCGATTCGCCGGCTGAGCGCCGTGGGCAAGCCGATTCCGCTGAAGGGCGCCGACGTCAACGGCGGCGCGGCGATCGATCTGGCCCAGTACAAGGGCAAGGCGGTGCTGATTCACTACTGGTCGACGTCGCTGCCGACGATCAAGGACGATCATGAGCGGATTGCCGATCTCTACAAGAAGTACGGCG
>JBGSYU010000368.1:0-11276 GCA_041750715.1 Lacipirellula sp. | reverse complement strand
CCCATCCATCGTCTTCGCCAGGCCCCAATCCACCACCAGCGTCTCGCCGTAGTCGCCGAGCATGATGTTGCCCGGCTTCAAATCGCGGTGCAACACGCCGCGATTGTGGGCGTAGTCGATCGCCTGACACACGGTGACGAACCGCGCGAGAAGTTGTCGAAACTCAAGCTGCTTCTCCGCTCGCGCCGCGGCGCGCGAATAATAGTCTTCAATCGCCGCGCGCAGATCGACGCCGCGAATCAGCCGCATCGCATAATATGGTCGACCGTCGGGAAACTCGCCGAGGCTGTAAACGGGCACAATGCCCGGATGCTCTAGCGCCCCGGTGATCTCCGCTTCGCGAATGAATCGCCGGCGATTCTCATCGCTATCGGCATACGCCGGCAGGATTTCCTTGAGCGCGATCTCGCGGTTCAGCTCCTCATCCTGTGCGATCATCAGCCGGCCCAAGCCGCCCTGCTGATGCAGCCGCAGAATCGTGAATCGCTGATGCTGCGCCGAGAACGACCAGGCCCGCGGCGCCTGCGTAACGAAGCGATCGTCGCGGGTCGCCGAACCGGCTTGAGCATTCGTCCCGGCCTCCGCCGCTTGCCGGCTTAGCGCTTCCGCCTCCGCCGCGCCCACCGAATCTAACGTCTGCCGCGGATCGTTCCCAAACCGAGCCAACCGCTCCCGCACCACTGCGGCCACCGCGTCGGCCTCGGCCGAGGACAATAAGTTGAGCGCGCACAGCCGATCGCGCAAGGATCGCGTGGATCCGTCCCCGAGGTCCGTCGTCGCGGAAACGAGTTGCTCCTGCGTAACAAATCGCAACTGCAGCGCGGTCACGCCGAAGAGCAGGTCGTGCTCGGGTGATGAAGGCATGGGAAACGTATACGACGAGAGGGCGCCGGGGGCGAGACGCCCCGGCTCGCTCCGTGCTAAAACCGGCGCTGCACCTGCGCATTATACTCCAGATCGAATCCGCGATCTGGGCTGTCTCGCACGGGCGCGACCACGCCGGTCGTAAACAGCGTGTCGCCCATCAACAGCGAAACGCCCATCGCCAGGTTGAGAATATCGACGCGGTTGTTGACGTTTCCGACCTTGATTGTCTGCAAGTCCGCCGGTGTGTTAATGGCGAGATCGGCCGTTTGCACGTCGGAAAGATTCGCATCCTGTAGCGTCGACGTGTAGTGAATCTCAAACAACCCGGACAGCCGGTTCGCCGCGCCGCGGCCGTACCGATCGCGCTCGCGGCCTTCCCAAAGGTGGTAGCCCCATCCCAAGTTGGTCCGCAATAGCGTCTGCGGAAAGAGTTCGGACCGCACCGGTATCGACTGGTTCACCGGCCCAGGCCCCGTCGAGAAGCCATACGCTCCGAACGGCACGCCGTCTTGGGAGAAATTATAGACGCCGCCGCCGAACGCCGTGAACGTCGACGGATTGGCCGCCACTTCGACTTGCAAGAAACCTTGGTGGAACCAGTTCCCTTGCGGCGCGTAGAGCCACGCCATAAACGGCAGCAAGTATACCGTTTCGTTCGCGAAGTCGGTCTGAAACGCCGAGATGGTGTCGGCCGTCAGTCCGTTGCCGTAATCGACGAAGCCCGTCAAACCCACGTCGTATTGCACGCTCTGCGCCGTGGGCAGCGTCACGCCCAGCCCTGCAGAGACGGCCAGCGCCTCGCGTTCCCACAGCAGCGACTTGAAAATCAACGAGATGTTGCCCAACTCGGTTCGGCGCGCGTCGCCCGTCGTCAGGTCGATGCCGTCTGCCGTGAGAATGCTTGTCGTTTCCGACGAAAGCCGATGCTCGATCGGCGTGCGCACCTCGACGCTGCACATGCCGTCCCAATACGTCCGCTCAAAGGCCAGCGTATGCCGATCCACGTCGAGCACCTCGCTAAACTGATAGACGTTCAGCGGAGTGGCGGCCTCGAAATGACGGTAGCTGTAGTAAATGCGGTCGGTCGGCAACGGCGAATTCGCCTCGGCGATGTTCAGCCGACCGCAAGCCAGCGTCGGGTGGGCTAGCCCCACGTCCAGCAGCCCCGTGAATCCCAGGCAGGTCCCGGACCCGGTGTCGCCGATCATATAGGGAACGCTCGCCAACCCGCTCGCGGCCGTGGCGCGAAGCGCCGGCCTCGGGTTGCGCCGGTTCGCTTGAACCGGTTGCCTCGACGCGGCCGATGGCAGCGGCTGATTCATAAATTGCGACAGTTCGACGTCCGCGCCCTCCGCTGGCTCCGTTCGCTCGGAGGAAGCCGACAGGGGAGGAGCCAGCCCGTCGGTCGGCGACGCGTCCTCCAGCCATGCAGTCGCCCCGTGCTCCTCGGCGAACCACCATTGCGCCGAAAGCTCGCCCGTGTCCGCGGCGATCGCGCCCGGCGCCATCGCGGAAAATATCAACGTTGAATACAAGGCGAGTCGGATCATCAAAGTTCTCCTACGGACCGCGGAACGTGCAATCCTAGGGGTTACTTCGGAGAATACGGCTGGACGCAATCAACCGGTTACGGTGCTGGCGCCGTTATTAAGCAGCGAGGTGCGCGAATCTGTATCGACTGCGTTGAGATTCTCGCCGCGAGGCAATGCGTAGTAGGCACTTTGGCTTACCCGATACTCCGTCATACTGAGCCATGACACTGTCATTCTGAGCGAAGCGAAGAATCTAGACCCCTCGCTAGATCCTTCGCTTCGCTCAGGATGACGGGCGGTACGCCCGGCAGCCTCGCCTAGCCGATGAGACAACTGTGACCAGTTCCTCAAACGCCAACTCTAATCCCTATCGCGCGCTCCTCCGTCGCACTGGCGGTGCGCTCGCCCTCTGCCTGGCCCTCGTCGTCCTCTGCTACTACTACGTCGACCGCCCTATCGCATTCTACGTCGCGAACCACCATGTCGCCAAAACGCCCACGCTCGAACGGCTTACCGAGCCGCCGCCGCTGGTGCAGGGGTGGTCGCCGCTGGTCGTCGCGCTGGTCCTAGCAAGTTGGGCGTGGTTCACCCCGCGATATTGGCAACGGACGCTGCTGGTTGCTTGCCTCACGCTGATCGTCGCCGACCAATTCCGCCAGTCCCTCGGCGACGTCTGCGGCCGCGACTGGCCCGAGACTTGGCACGACGACAACCCCTCCCTCATCGGCACGGGCGCCTACGGCTTCCACCCGTTTCAGATGGGCGACGACGTCGGCAGCTTTCCCTCGGGCCACGCCACTCGCATCGCCGCGTTTCTGGGCGTGTTCTGGCTAGCCTATCCGCGCTCACAATCGCGAGCGCTGTGCCTGCTCATCGGCGTGCCGCTAGCCCTCAGCCTGATCGCAATGAACTACCACTTCGTGAGCGACGTCATCGCCGGCGCGTTCCTTGGCGGCATCGTCGCCCAGTATGCCACCGCTAACTCGGCGGCAGGATTTCGTAGTCGATCGGCTTGAAGCGATAATTGTTGCTCATCTCCGCTGAGCATGCGGTCAAGCCGACGATGAGATCCATCTCGGCACGAAAGACGATCGCGTCGCCCGGCTGCGATCGAGGCGGGCCGATCGTCAGGTCGCCGGCGGCGCCAATTTCGACGTTCATAAAAATGTTGAACGTCGTTGGAATCGCATCCGGTGCAATCCCAAACGGGGCGAGCCCGGCGACCAGGTTGCCAAAGCAGCTTGGATGGGGCGTCCCGTCGTCCTTCAGCTCGCTGCCGTAAATAATGCGGAACGTATCGGGGCTGCAGGGGGTGAGCAAGAAGTCGTGCCGGCCCACGTCGTCGGACTCAATCGCGAACATCGGCCGGCTGCGATTGGAATACAGCACATGGCCCGCCGTGAGATAAATGGTGTTGGCGTAGTCGATCGACCGACCCGAGGAAAGCCATTCGTGCGGGGCATCCTGAGAATACGCGACCAGATCAGAAACCTGCTCGCCCATCGGGTCGACGACACGGAGGCGCCAGCCGCGGGCCAGTAGAAAGCCCGTGCCTGTCTGCGGGGCGAGGCGCTGCACGCTACTGGCCACATTCGTCACGACTCCGCCTCCGTCGGCTGCGAATGCAAATGCGGAAATGGGCAGCCGCGTCCCGCCGTCGAACTCGGCTGTGAAATTGGCGGCCGTGAAGTCGGCGCGGCGGTCGGCGCGTGCCAGTTAGGTTCGACCGGTCGGCCTGAATACTGTCGGGCTTCGCTAACCTCGCCGTGTTCCGCAAGATTCGGGTTGAGCGAACCTTGCAATTTTTGCTCGCGATCGCGAATCACCTCCTGCATCTTTTCCCAGCTTAGCGTTTCCTTCAACCGCTCGAACTGCGCATGCGGATTGAACACCAGCGCCGGCCAGGGAAATCGCCGCGCCGTTCGCGAACTATGCGGATGTAGCCCGACGACGAAAAACGCGGTGCCCGCGAAGCTAAACGCAAAATGCGGATCGTCCGGATCGGGGCTCACCGACGGATCCCACGGGTGCAGCGGGCCGTCCATTCGATTGAGCTGCCGAAGTTCTTCCCATAAGAGGTGCTCAAACCCCTTCTCGTCAAGTTCGGCGGGCTCGCGAAAGATCGCGACGAAGGTGATGTAATCGGCTTCGGTGAACTCGGCTGGCTCGCGCGTGAAGGTAAACAGATCGTGGGCCAGTCCCGCGGAGGAACTTGGCGAGCCGAGCCGCTCGTACACGCCAAATCGGACAGTTTCGTGGGCAATCGCGCTTTTGGCGCCCACGCAGGAGAACATGGGGTCTAGCACAAAGCCACGGAAGGCGCCGATCACCGTGGAGGCGAACAGTTCGAGAGCCGGCTGGGATTCTGCAGACCCGTTGGACGCCGACAAAATGGCCGCCCGGCCATCCTTGATTTGGTAATAGCGGCTGTGCTCCAGTGCGGCCGCGCTGGCGTAAGGATTGTCAGGCATGGGAATCGAGGTGCTCTACGTTGCCGCAAAGGCGGGGGTAACTCGCGGTGACGCCATTTGGCCGGCGAAAGATTGACTCGGAGTGCGAAAAACGTGCCGAACCGATGCCTTTAGTTGACAGGCTCGACCGGCGAACCCAAGTCCAACGCCTTCATTGCGGCTAAAACATTTACTCAATCGACTGAAAATGCACCGCGATCAATTAGCTCGCGCCTCAATTCAAGCTGAGGGCTACCGTTCATATCGAGTAGTCGAACAGTGGCTCGGCCGGTGGGCGTCAGTCCAACGATATGGCCGACTTCTGCCAGGGCAAAGTGCTCGCGCCACTCGCCTTGCCGAGGGTCGAAGAGATTGACCCGCTCCTGGGTCGTGGGGTCTATGCTGGCGAAGTTACTTCCTTTGTGAAGATTGCACTGAGTACAGCTCCACGACAGGTTGCCATCCTCGTCCCCGCCGCCGTGAACCCGGGCCACGATATGATCCACATGGAAGGGCCATTCATCGGCCGCCTCAGGCAGGCGACAATACTCGCACCGCTGCCCAGCGCGTTGTTGCACGACTTGTCGCGCCCGCGCATCCATCGTTAACTGGCCGATCGCGCAAGTACGCGACGGGCCTTCGCCTTCAGCAAGGCGATGAGCGTGCCCGCGTCGGCCAAGGCGCGGTAGTCGTCGCGTTCAGCCTCGGTCAGCGTACCCGCGTCGGACTTCTCGCCAAGGAGCCGCACGCGAGCCACCACCTCGGGCGCGGGCTGAAGGCTTAGCAGACGCTCCGCAGCCTGAGGCGTCAGCGCTTCGCTGACGGGATCGAGGTATTGATCGAGAAAGTGTTCGGCAGTAGCCATGGCATGTTAATCGTACATTACATATGCAGTGATATCAAATGCCGCAAGCGACTTCGACAGGCGATAGCCTACGACCTGCCGCGGATTGACCTAGTTGTTGATCTGGTCGACCAGGGGCGCCGCGTGCGAATCTATGCCGTGCGTCTCACGCCGCGCCGCTTTATGGGCCACGACGCCCACTACACACCCCAGCAGCCCAAACCCCATCATCCCCACCGCATTGCCCGCGCGAGATAGAAACAGATCCGAGCGGGGACTCGCCATCCAGTTCGCCACAGTCAACGGCGGAGCGTATACAGGAGTAGGCGCGTAGTACCCAGCAGCGGCAACCGGCGTTGGACTTGTCGGAACTCCTTGAGCCGTTGGGCTGGCGACCGTTACAACCTCATCAACATACCGTGTTGTCGTCGTCGGTCCGGCATCCGTCATCTTCGTCTCCATCACCGGCATGCGCCGACGAACGATCTGCGGCGGCGCTGAGTAGGTAGTTTTCGGATAAGACGCCGCGATCTGCGCGTTTGCGTTAATACCTGCCGCCGCCAACAGCCGCGCAGTCGGTACTGCATCGTCGCCAAATTGCAAGCAAAGCAAATAGCACGCACTGGCCACCACAAACCCGGCCGCCGCCATCTGCCGCCGGCCGCGCGCAAAAACGGCCAGCAGCGCCGCAAACACCACCGCCAGCATCGACGCGGCCCACAGCGCATCGGCGAACACCCACGTCTGCCGACTAAACGCCGCCGCGGCCACCGCGACATAGGCCATGCCGCCCAATATCCATCGAATGGAAAACCGCATCAGAGCGCCTCCGTGACTTGCCGGTTCGAAACGCGAGAGGGCAGCATACCCCGCCGCCGTCGTTATCGCCACGATGCTCGTCGTCCGCTCTTGCGGCTATCGCCTCGTGCATCGGGCCGATCTGACGGGCGCCGCAGCCGCCCCTTCGATGCAAACTTAAACGCGAAAAACGATTGCTGAAAGTGGCCGCGGCGTCTGCTACCCTCGAACCCACCTGCGCGGAAGCTGCGCTATGGCGGCTCTGGTCGTTCGAAGCACGAGCCGTCGCCTATTGCTTGTAGCCCCGGGCTCTGCCCGGGGGTCGCCCACCACTCGGGACAACCTCAGCCCTGATGGATAACGACCCCCGGCCAAAGGCCGAGGCTACAAACAGCTCGTTGGGAGCGCAGTCCAATGAATTACTTCGCGACATTAGGACGACTTCAACTCGCCGCCAGCCAACGAGTTACGAATTCTGTCGCCAAAAATCGACTTCGCGACAAAATGACAGAATTTCCGACCGGCGCCCCCACCAGGCAACTACAGAAAAACTGCAGAATCGCTCTTGATCCCCCTACTGTACACCGATATAGTATTCAGACGTACAGTAACCGCGAAGCCGCCGCCCAAGCCCGCTTCGCCTAATTCCCCCACCCACTCCCTTCTGCTAGAAATAGGGGCCTAATCATGGTTGCCACCGCCTCGCCCAAATCTCCTTCAGTTCACAAAAACGGCATGGCCAAAAAAGACAAAGCCTCCGGCAAGAAGGGCGATCGATCTTCCCGGCCGATCAGCGAAAAGTCCGGCAAGAAGACCGCCGCCGACATCATGCTCGATGGAAGCACCGAGCTGCGCAACACGGTCGCCGCCATCGAGAAGCAGTATGGCGAAGGCTCGATCATGCCGCTGGGGGCCGATCAGGTTCGCCGCATCGAGGGCATTCCCACGGGGAGTCTGTCGGTCGATATCGCGCTGGGAGGACAGGGCATTCCCCGAGGGCGGGTGATCGAGGTGTTCGGCCCCGAGTCCAGCGGCAAGACGACGCTCGCCCTGCATGTGGTTGCCGAGGCCCAAAAGACCGGCGGCATCGCCGCGTTCATCGACGCCGAGCACGCCCTCGACCCCAGTTGGGCCAAGAAGCTCGGCGTCGACCTCGAGCTTTTGCTCGTCAGCCAGCCCAGCAGCGGCGAAGAGGCGATGCACATTACCGAAATGCTCATCAAGAGCAACGCGGTCGACGTGATCGTCATCGACTCGGTGGCCGCCCTCGTGCCGAAGCGCGAACTCGACGGCGAGATCGGCGACTCGCACGTCGGCCTGCAGGCTCGCCTCATGAGCCAGTCGCTCCGCAAACTCACCGGCGTCATCGCTAAATCCAAGACCTCCGTCATCTTCATCAACCAGATCCGCGAGAAGATCGGCGTGATGTTCGGCAGCCCCGAGACTACCCCCGGCGGCCGGGCGCTAAAGTTCTACTCGTCATGCCGCATCGACGTACGCCGCATCGGCCAGCTCAAGGAAGGCGAGGAGGTGATCGGCCAGCGGGTCCGCGCGAAGATCGTGAAGAACAAAGTCGCCCCGCCGTTTCGCGTGGCGGAGTTCGACATGATGCACGACAACGGCATCAGCTACGAGGGCGACATCCTCGACCTCGGGATGGAGCACAAAATCGTCGCCCGCACCGGCGCCTGGTTCCGTTACGGCGACGTCCAGCTTGGCCAAGGCAAGGAAAAGTCGCGCGATTACCTGAAGGCGAACCCGCACATCACCCAGGAGATTCGGGATAAGATCATGGCCACCGGCAACCTGGAAGAGTCAAAAGTCAGCGCCGCCGGCCCCGCGACTGATAGCACCGACGCCGAAACCGAAGACGAAGATTTCTAACAACGCAGCCTCAACGAAATATCAATGGCGAGCGGGGGCGTAAGCCCCCAGGAGAACTGCAAAGTCACGCGCGCTCGGTCATTCTGAGGTACTCCGAAGAATCTGGCCAGACCCTTCGGAGTACCTCAGCGTGACCGCTTTCAGACTTTGCAGCTCCCCTGCGTAAGCCCCCCGTTTTACGCGCCGACGCCCGCAATCCCGCTATAATACGTCCAGCCAAAATATGCCCAGCCAACGCCGCCGCCGGTTGCATGTCTCAGGAAAGCCCGCTTACCACTGCAGGCCCATTCCACCACAGGAGCTGCCCGACAATGACGTCGCTCGCCACCTTCCGCCGACTGCTGTTTCAGAACCTCCTGCTTGCGATGCCTGCGATCGCCACGCTTCTTACTCCGGCCAGCTCGCTGGCTGAAGACGAAGAAACGGGGGCCTTGCTTTCCGTCGCGAGGGCCGGAGTCCGCGAGGCGGCCGATTACAGCTTCCGCCGCTGGCTCCGCGATCGCGTGTGGGACGAAGAGGACGACGCCAAATACGGGCTGCAACTTCACCAAGGCTGGCGGGCTGCCGTCAAGGCCGCCCCCAAGCTTCCGCTGGTGGTTCTCGTTCACGGCTTCAACTCCACCCCCGAGCGGAACGCCGCGTTGATGGAACCTCTCCGCGCCGCAGGTTTCCCGTGTGCGTCGTTCGCGTACCCGAACGACTGGGACCTTCGCGAGGCCTCTGCCTTGCTCTCCCGACAACTCAAAACCTTCGCCGCTGAACATCCCGACCAGAAGATCGCACTCGTCACGCATTCCATGGGCGGGCTGGTGGCCCGGGCGTGCGTCGAAGACAGCGAGCTCGACCCCGGCAACGTGACGCGACTGCTCATGATCGCCCCGCCGTCGCACGGCACGCTGCTGGCGCATCTCGCCATTGCGACCGACGTGTGGGAGCACTGGCTCGGCCGCGCCGAAGGCAGCTGCTGGGCCCGCTGTCGCGATTCGGTCGTCGACGGGCTCGGCGAAGCTGCCGACGACCTCGTGCCCGGCTCGCCCTTCCTCGCCGAACTGAACGCCCGGCCGCGAAACCCGAACGTTCGATACGCGATCTTCTTAGGCACCGGCGCCTCGGTCGCGCAAGATGAAATGGACTGGATGCGGACCGCTCTGCAAAAAACGAGCGGCCGCTGCCCAGGATTTCGCGGTTGTTCTAGCAAGCTCGACGGGCTGCTGAGCGACATGGAAGAAATCGTCGACGGCAAGGGCGACGGCATCGTCGCCGTGAAACGCGGCCGTCTCGACGGCGTGGCGGACACCGTCATCCTGCCCTTCGGCCATCTGTCTTGCACGGGCAAGGCAGATTGCGAATCGGTGAAGCAAGTCCAGACGGAACTACTGGCGCGACTCAAATGACCGAGCAACCTGCTAAGATGGCAATAACCTCGTGCGCGAACCTCTCGAACGATGCACAAGGGTTCTGGAGAACGCGAAATGACTGACTCATTCACCATCACGTTGCCCGCAGAGGTCAAGCTGGCATTGGAGGAGGTCTCGCGGCAGGGAGGCAAAGCTCCTAGCGATATCATCGAGCAGGCCGTCAAGCAGCACCTCTTCCTGCGTCAATTTCAATCGCTCCGCGAACGGCTCACAGCCAAACTCGAAGGCGTCATCACGGATCAGGACGTGTTCGATCAGGTCTCATGAAGGTTGTCTTGGATACGACGGTTCGGATGGCGATGCGACGGCGAAAACTTTTCTACCGACTGATCGCTGGTTCAGTCCTGGGCGTCTTGGTGCTCGTCGCCGTCGCGTGGCGGATGGGCAGCGACCTGCTCGCCCCGGCTAACCACGTCGTCGGCTCCGGCCCGGCAGATTTGCCGATCGAAGCGACCACGCTCCAAAGCCGCTCGGGTTCGAGCATCGCCACCTGGTACATCCCCGCGGAAAACGCCTCGGCGACGATCGTGCTGCTGCATCCCATTCGCGGATCGCGCTTGACGATGCTCAGCCGCGCGAAGCTGTTTCATCGCCGCGGCTACGCGATCGTGATGATCGACCTCCAAGCCCACGGCGAGAGTCCGGGCGAGTACATCACGGTCGGCTACTTAGAACGACTCGATGTGGCGGCGGCCGTCGCCTACGCACGATCAAGGAATCCCTCGCATCAGATTGGAGTAGTCGGCCGGTCGCTGGGCGGCGCCGCCGCGGTGCTTGGTTCGCCGCTGGGAGTGGACGCGATGGTGCTCGAATCGGTCTACCCGACCATAGAAGAAGCCGTTCAGGATCGCATCGCCATTCGGTTGGGCGCCCTTAGCCCCATCGTTTCGCCGCTATTGATCCGGCAAATTGGCCCGCGGTTGGGCATTTCGCTGTCGCAACTACGGCCCATCGAGCGCATCGCGGCGGTCGACTGTCCGCTCCTGGTGATATCGGGCGACCTCGATCGACACACGACTCTCGCAGAAACGCGCCGGCTCTTCGCCGCGGCTGACGAACCAAAGACGCTTCAGATATTCGAGGACGCCGGTCACGTCGACTTACTGGCCGCGAATCCGACGCTTTACGAGTCTGTCTTGGACGAGTTTTTCCAGCGCCATCTCTCCGGTTCGCACTAAATGTCTCGCGCCCACCGCCTTAGCACCCCCGCCGCACGCCTCGCGGCGCCGTCCATTTCCTCGCCATTTCCGGCCATCCGGCAAAAACCCAGGATGCTATCTTGTTTCTCACCAAGTTTCGCTATACTGACCGCTTGGGTCCGCGGCATGGTCCGAGGCACGGGTTTTCGTTTCTTTCAGGAGTCCCACTCATGGGCAAGAAGTTATACGTAGGCAACTTGGCCTACGGCATCAGCGACAGCGATTTAGAGCAGCTTTTCGGCGCGTACGGCACCGTGCAATCGGCTCAGGTGATCATGGACCGC
>JBGSYU010000367.1:0-4097 GCA_041750715.1 Lacipirellula sp. | reverse complement strand
TCCGCGAAATCCGGCAGCGGCAGGCGGACGACGAACGTCGCGCCGCGGCCCTCGCCCTCGCTCCGCGCCTCGATGACGCCGCCGTGACGCTCGACCAGTTCCTTGGAAATCGCCATTCCCAGTCCCATCCCGCCGTAGTTGCGGGTCATCGAGTGGTCGGCCTGGCTGAACGGCGTGAAAATGTGCGGCAAAAACTCGGCGGTGATTCCCTGCCCGGTATCGCTCACCGTTAGCTCCGTCGCATCGCCGATCTGCTCCAGGCGCACGTCGACGCGGCCGCCGCTGGGCGTGAACTTCAGCGCGTTGGTCAGCAGGTTCGAAACCACCTGCCGGATGCGGTCGGCGTCGACCTGCGCCTCGCACGGGTCGCACTCCAAGTCGACGTGCAGCTCCACCCCCCGCTGCATGGCCGCGGGAAGCATCATTTCAACGGCCTGGCGCACCAGCTCGCTCAGCCCCGTCCTGGCTTTTTCCATCCGCAACTTGCCGGAAGCGATTCGCGACACCTCCAGCAAGTCGTTGAGCAATTGCGCCTGTGCGGCGGCGCTTCGCGCAATTACATGCAGGCCCTCCATCGGCATCGCGTCGTCGAGCTTTGATTCCTGGAGCAGCTCGGCCCAGGTGGTGATCGAGGAGAGCGGGGTGCGCAGCTCGTGCGACAGCCGGGCCAGAAACTGGTCCTTCACGGCGTTGGAGTGCTCGGCCTCGCGGCGGGCCGACTGCTCGCTGGCGATCAGCCGGTCGCGATGGCCTTCGGCCGCCTTCCGCGCCGTTTCGTCGCGCAGCGCCTTGACGAAGCCGGTGACCGCGCCGTGGGGGTCGCGAATCGCGGTCATCACGCCGCTGCTCCAGAGCCGGGAGCCGTCCCGGCGAACGAGCCACTGCTCGGATTGCACGCGACCGTCGCGAACGGCCTCCTCCAGCTTGAGGTCCGCTTGCGCTTGGGCGTCTTTGCCAGGGAACACGAGCGAGAGCGACTTTCCGACGGCATCGGCCTCCGGGTAGCCGAAAATGCGCTCGGCGCCGATATTCCAACTCACGATCCGGCCTTCGGGATCGAGCAGCAACATCGCGAAATCCTGCGCCCCCGCGACCACCATCCGGAACTGCTCCTCGATCTCGCGGCGGCGGTCCTCGACCTGCTTGATGTCGGTGATGTTGATGAACGTGATCACCACGCCGTTGATGCGGTTGTCCGCCGTGCGGTAGGGCTGCACCCGCCGCATGTACACCTGGCCGGTGGCGCTGAAAATCTCGCGTTCGACCGGCGACAGTTTGTCGAGCACCGACTGGCAATCGGCCAGCATCGTCGGGTCGTCGAATTTCGCTTTCATGTCGGCCAGCGGCCGGCCTACGTCGGTGGGGATCAGCTCGATCAAATCCTTTACGGCCGGCGTGAACCGGCGGATGCGGAACTTGGGGTCCAGGAAGATGACCGCCACCCGCGTGCTGGACAGCAAGCTGGCCAGGTCGTTCGACGCGGTCTCGTGCTCGTCCGATTTCAGTTGAAGCTGCACGTTGACGGTGGTCAGTTCCTCGTTGAGCGACTGCATCTCCTCTTTGCTGGTCTCAAGCTCCTCGTTGGCGCTTTGCAACTCCTCGTTGATGCTCATCGTCTCTTCGATCGAGGCCCGCATCTCCTCGTTGGCGCTTTGCAGCTCCTCGATCGTGCTTTGCAGCTCGTCGCGGGTTCGCGAAAGATCGTCTTGCAGGTCGGACACCTCCCGCAGGTCGCCGTTGCCGTCCGGCGCCGGCGCCTGTTCGGGGGTCTTCTCGAAGGTCACTAGATACAGGCTCGCGGCCTGTTTCGAATCGAGCGGCTCGACGGTCACCGCGATCCGGAACCGGCCCGCCTCGGTGGCGAGGAAGCCGTCGCGGTGGTGGGCCACGCGGTTCTCGGCGATCGCCTCTTGCAGCGCGATGCGAATCGCCCCGCGGACGTGATCGCGGGCCATTTGCAGCAGTTCGCGCGTCGGTTCGCCGGCGGGCTGGGCGAGAAAGGGGGTGGTATCGCCGTGGAAATGGACAATCCAACCGTCGCGGTCGATCGTCACCGCGGCCGGCGTGTACCGCTGCAGCAGCGCTTTCTCGGTAAGCTGCGCCGCCGAAAACCGCGGCGGCGTTCGCACCGGGGCCGTCGGCGCCCCCTCGCTGCGCCCCAGGCGGGGATAGGCGAAGTCCGCGGAGCCGTGCCGCGTCGGCCCCACGCGGCGAAAAATGCGCGCCCGCTTGTCGATCGGCTCGAACAGATCGGGGGCGACGCCGACCGTTTCGCTGGCGCCCAGATAGAGCGCTCCCCCCTCGCGGAGGCCGAAGTGCAGCAGGTTCAGCACGCGGCGCTGAAGTTCCGGCTCCAGGTAGATCAGCAGGTTCCGGCAAGAGCAGATATCGAGGCGCGAAAACGGCGGGTCCTGCACCACGTCCTGCGGGGCGAATACCACCAACTCCCGTAGCTCTTTTTTGACGCGATACATCGAGTCATCCCGCTCGAAAAATTGCTCGAGCCGCTCCGGGGCGATCTCCGCTTCGATACCCAACGGAAACGCCCCAGCCCGGGCTTTGGCCAGCGAACGGTCGGCCATGTCGGTGGCGAACACCTTGATATCGAGCGTCTTGCCCGCCGCCTCGGCCGCTTCCCACAGCAGCATCGACAGCGTGTAGGCCTCCTCGCCGGTGGAACAGGCGGTCACCCAGCAGCGGACGGAGCTGTCGTTCTCGCGCTCGGCCATCAGCGGCGCGATGACCTGCTCGGCGAGCGCCTTCCACGCCTCCGGGTCCCGGAAGAAACCAGTGACGTGGATCATCAGGTCGTCGCACAGCGCGGGCACTTCCGCCGTGTTCTGGCGGAGGAACTGGGCGTAGACGGCGAGGTTCTCGATCTGGTGCAGGCCCATCCGGCGCTGCATGCGCCGCAGCACGGTCGCCTTCTTGTAGCCGCTGAAGTCTCGGCGCGTTCGGGCGCGCAAGACGGTGAGGATTTCGCCCAGCGCCGCGAGCTCGCCGGTCTGCGGCGTCTCGGCCGAGGGCAAGCCCTGAACGTAGGGATGCGCGACGTAGCGCCGCAGCACGTCGGGCATTTCGGCCGGCCGCAGCACGAAGTCCGCGTTGCCCGAATCGAGCAAATGCTGCGGCATCGACGGAAACTTCGCCGAATCCGGCTCCTGGGCGACGGCCATGCCGCCGACCGCCTTGATCGACTCGATGCCGGCCGTCCCGTTGGAGCCCATGCCGGACATGATGATAGCGATCGAGCGTTCGCGCTGCTCCTCGGCCAGGGAGCGGAAGAAGTCGTCCACCGGGTGATTGTTGGCCGGCTCGCGGAGCGATTTGCCCAGATGCAGGCGCCCGTTCTTGATCGTGAGCGTGTGTCCCGGGCGGATCACGTAAACGTGATTCGGCTCGACCGACATGCCGTCCTCGACCTGATGGACCGGCATGGCCGAGTGCTTCGCGAGGATCTCGGCGATCATGCTCTCGCGATCGGGCGCGAGATGCTGGATCAAGACGAAGGCCATGCCGGCGTCGGCGGGCATTGCGTCGAAGAACTCGATGAACGACTCAAGCCCGCCGGCGGAGCCGCCAATGCCGACCACGGGGAACGGCAGCCGCGGCGGTTCTTCGACCGTTATCGGCTGCGCGAGCCGATCGTGCTGCTCCTCAGCCGCAGGCGCGGCGGATTCATGCTCGTGATTCGACGAATTTTCGCTGGGCACGACTTCGGCTCCGGAAACGCCCTCTGCGGGAGAAGTGGTGCGTCCATGCGCCGGTGCTGTGTGAGGGAGGATTGTACCACATCTGATTCGACAGATCGAGCGAATGGAGGACCACGGGGGTCAGGGGTAGTCATTGTTTCAATTTGGCGAAGCTTTAACAGGGGTGGCATGGCCTCGGAGATACTCCGACGTGGCCATGTTTTGTGGCGCTCTTCGCATGCCCACGAGTACGAGGGCATGCCACCCCACTTTGCGCAACTGACAATACTGATTCGCCCTGGCATGGGAAGTAATGGGGCCGTTTGTCAACCGTCGACGCCGCTGCCCGCAGGCGGCGGGCGCTAGGGCGCCCATCGCGGCGAGAGCCATCGCGGCG
The DNA here is from genome assembly GCA_041750715.1 of Lacipirellula sp. Taxonomy (GTDB): domain Bacteria; phylum Planctomycetota; class Planctomycetia; order Pirellulales; family Lacipirellulaceae; genus Lacipirellula. The sequence continues at coordinate 8 of JBGSYU010000367.1, read as the reverse complement.
AGCAGCAT
>JBGSYU010000366.1:0-18790 GCA_041750715.1 Lacipirellula sp. | reverse complement strand
AGGTCGCGGCCTGGCGTCGCCGCTGCCGGCTCGCCGGACGCTGTGGGGCGCATCGACCCGCACGTCGCGCATTGGCGGCTCGCGGGGCACGTCGTCATCGTAATCGCTGATGTCGCTCGGCATGTCTGCGATTTGAGAAGTATGCTTGCCGGGCGTAGGGCCCTACGACCCGCGCAACCCGCAAAGTTTGCCTATTGGGTCTAATCGGCAGCCAGCGGCGGAAAAGTTTGGCGGAATTGCCAGGAATGGCGCCGAGAGGTTGCGCGCACCGATAGCAGTGCTGGGAACGGCTGCGCACTGCGCTCCGGCGGCTTACGCCTGCCGGCTCGCCGGATATGCTGGCGTGGATTGACGTGCGATGGCTAAGCGGGCTTCAGAACCTGTATTCTGATGCCCGCGACCATGTCGCGGACCAGCGAGCGGTATTTGTCCATGTGCGGCGCTTTCAGGTGGGCCTCCAGCGCCGGCACGCTCGCCCACTTTTCAACGACTGTGACGATATTCGGCCGCGGCGCCTCGGAGACTTCCGTCGCCACGTCGATCGCGGGGCCGTATTCAATGCAGCCGTCCTCGTCGCGGACGATCTTGATAATCCGACGGAACTCATCGAGGAAGGCGTCGCGTTTACCCTCGACGAGCTCGATAGTGGCAATCACATGGATCATGGTCGTTGCGGCCGCGTCAATGCGGCCTCCCGAGGTTTGACTGTGGCCGCGCGGGGCAAGATCAGCCCTTGGCCGCGTCGATCGCTTGTTGCAGGCGAGTTTTGGGTTGCACGCCGACGAACCGGTCGACGACTTCGCCCCCCTTGAAAACCATCAGCGTCGGGATGCTGCTGACGCCGTAACTCGTCGCCGCTTCGGGGGCCTCATCGACGTTTAGCTTGACGACTTTAGCCGATCCCGCATTCTCACCTGCCAATTGCTCGACCAACGGAGCGATCTGCCGGCACGGCCCGCACCACGGGGCCCAGAAATCGACGAGCACGGGCTGATCGGACTCGATGACCTCAGTGTTGAAGTTGGTATCGTTGATTTCTTGTACCGCGCCCATGCTTCTTACCTCCGTTAGATTGTTCGTCGCCCGTCTGCGCTCGCGCAGGCTTACCGTTCTGCCTAGAAACAGTTGAATACGGCCCACTTCTACGCAGGGGGCAAGTCTGTTGTTCGTCCGGCCGCGAGGAGCCGCGATTATTAGCCCAGGGCAGGCCGCCTGTCAAACGCCGCAGGAGCGCCCCGTTGCTTCGAGTCGGGCATTGCTCGATACTTTAGCATACTTGTCAATTCGGACTGCCTGACAGATGCCCTGAACAATGCACAGACATTGGAGTAAATCCTATGGTTCGCACGCCTAGCACCATGTTGCCGCTTGGCACCGAGGCGCCCGATTTTTGCTTGATGAACGTGGACGGGCGCGAGGTGAGTCGGGACGATTTTGCCGACGCGCCGGCCCTGTTGGTGATCTTTATGTGCAATCACTGTCCGTTTGTAATACACATCGCGGATGAGTTGGCCAGTCTGACGCGCGAATATATGAGTCGCGACGTCGCGGTCGTTGGCATCAATTCCAATGACGTGTCGAAGCATCCGGCCGACTCGCCGGAACGAATGGTTGCCGAAGCCGAGAGTCGCGGCTACGAATTCCCCTACCTGTACGACGAGACGCAGGAAGTCGCCCACGCGTATCGGGCGGCGTGTACGCCCGACTTCTTCTTGTTCGATCGCAAAAAGAAACTCGCGTATCGCGGGCAGATGGACGAAAGCCGACCCGATAGCGGGATTGCGGTGACGGGAAAAGACTTACGGCAAGCGCTCGACGCGGTGCTCGCCGGTGAAGAAGTCCCCGCAGAACAGCGGGCGAGTCTGGGTTGCAATATCAAGTGGAAGCCTGGCAACGAGCCGGATTATTTTAGATAGCCCGGCCATCCTGGCCGGACGAACTGGAAACCGTGTGAATGCGCCGAGCCAGGTCGCCACGTCGACTCGCTGCGGCGAGATGGCTCGGCTATATCGTTGGCGTGATCCGCGATTTTTGCGTCAGTCGTCGCACCATTCCTTGAAGGCTTCCCGTCTCTTCCGCCAGCGTGAGTTGCCGATCCGCCCACGTTGGACCGGCCGCCATTTCGCGGCAGCGATCGAGGTACTCGGAGCAACCCAGTTCATCGGCCGCCGGTCGTAATCTCGTTATCAAGCCGTTGACGACCTGCTCGACCGACTGCACTTGATAGGTGATGGCATCGACCAACTGGGCGGACCCGCCGAAGCGTGCCGCGCGCCATTTGTTCTGCCGCACCATCATGGGATGGCAATCGTGCTGGTAGGCGCCCTGGTCGATGTCGTCGGACAACGCCTTCACCAGGCAGTGGATGAGCGCGGACAACGCGAGCGTGTCGTCGAGATTTCCCGGCATGTCGCACATCCGCACTTCGACCGTGCCGAAGTTGTGATGCGGTCGCACGTCCCACCACAGTTCGCGGATGGTTTCGATGAATCCGGTGTCGATCATGTGATTGACCAGCCAGACGTATTCGCTCCAGTTCCGCATGAGCGGCGGCAGGCCGGCGGTGGGGAGCAGTTCCATAATTTTAGATCGGTACGACTTCAGCCCGGTCGGCTCGCCTTCCCAAAAAGGGCTGTTGCTCGACAGTGCGAGCAGGGTCGGCAAGTGTCGCAGGATGCGGTCGCAGATCATGACCGCCTTGTCGCCCGAGTCGACGCCGACGTGAACGTGCAATCCAAACGTCACCATGTTGCGAGCGAGAAGTTGTAGCTGGTCCACCAGCCGCAGATACCGCTCGTCGGGCGTCACCGCCTGATCGCGGCGCAGCGCAAACGGATGCAGTCCGCCCCACCATAAGATAAGCCCAAGCTCATCTGCGGCCGCCTCGACGACGCCCAAACGGCCTCGCAGTTCCTTCTCCGCATCGCGAACGCTTTCGCAGACGTCGGTGTTGATCTCCAGCACCGACTGGATGATCTCCGGCTTGAATCGATCGCCGCCGCGGTCGGGCAGTCGTTCGACAAGCTGCTCGAAGGAACTAGAAAGGTCCATGGTCCGCGCATCGACTAGCCCCAGTTCGATCTCGATGCCCAACGTGGGCTGGCGATTGGATTGGAAGTCCAGCACCGTCATCTCTCGTTCCTTGGCGTGGGAAGCTCTCGGCGAAGGCGAGTGCAAATCACGCGCCACCGGCAAATTGCTACGGCTTGCACGCTAGGACTACCGTCCGGGCGAGAATTGCCGATCCCAGCGATAGCGCGGCTTCATCGACGTCGAAATCGGGCGTGTGGAGGGGTTTGATCGCTTGAAGGTCGCGGGCGACGCCCAAGCGGAACATCGCGCCCGGGCAGCGTTGGAGATAGCACGCGAAGTCCTCACTGCCCATGCTCGGCCGCATAATTTGTCGAACGGCGCAGCCGCCCGCTACGTCGGCAGCCGCCTCGCCGACGAGGCGAACCAACCCCGCGTCGTTATGCACTGAGGGCACGCTGGCCTGCCAGTCGACGGCGATCTGCGTTCCAGTGATTTCGGCGACTCCGCGGGCGACTTGGTGAATCTGCTCGACCGTTTGCGTTCGCACCGCCGACTCCAACGTGCGAAGCGTGCCGTCGATTTCGACATGCTCGGGGATGACGTTGGGATTTTTCCCGCCGGCGATGCGGCCGAAGCTGAGCACGGTGGCGTCGAGGCTGTCGTTGGCCCTGGGTACGAATTGGTAGAGCGTGCTGATGAGCTGCGCGGCGGCGGCGATCGGATCGCGCGAATCGTGCGGCCGGGCGCCGTGTCCGCCGCGCCCGTGGACCACGATATGCAGGGCATCGCAATGAGCCGTAAAAGCCCCGGTTCGCAGTCCGATCTCACCCGCTGGCCGCGTCGGATCGACATGCAGTGCGAAGATCGCTCGGACTCCTTCGAGGGCGCCGGCGGCGATCATTGCCCGGGCGCCGCTCGCCGTTTCCTCGGCCGGCTGCAAGATCGCCCGCCAGTGAAGCGGCCAGGGCGCTTTCCCTTCTGCTTCCAGACGCCGCAGCGCCAGAGCTGCATGCGTAACCATCGCTGCATGAGCATCGTGGCCGCAGGCGTGCATCACCCCGTCGCGCGTGCTGTGGTAGGGGACTTGCTTCTCGTCGTGGATGTATAGCGCGTCGATGTCGCCGCGGATGGCGACGCGGACGGCGCCGCCAGGCGCCGGATTATCGGCCAAGACGCCGCAACCATCGGGGCCCACGCGAACCTCAAGGCCAGCTTCGGCGAGTCGCCGATAGAGCAGCAGGCTCGTTTGCAGCTCGGCGCCGCTGGGCTCAGGGTGGGCGTGAAGATGGCGACGAAGCGCTACGAGATCGTCCGAGGCGTCGGCGACGATCGCGTCCAGAGATTGCTTCCAGTCGGCCATTCGTTCACGATAGTCCGACGAACTCGGGCGCGACGAGTTCGGGCAGGACGCCGCGCTCATGTCCCATGGCCAGAAACTGGGTCACGGCTTCCCGCCCGCGGGCGCCGAAGTTGAGCGTCCAGTCGTTCACGTACATGCCGACGAACTTGTCCGCCTGGCTGCGATCCAGGTCGCGGCCGTATTGCAGGGCGTGGTCCAGGGCCTCCTGGCGGTGGTCGAGACCGTACTTGATGCTCTCGTAAAGCAGGCGCTGCACATCGCGCACGGCGGCATCGCCGAGGTCTTTGCGAATGGCATTGGCGCCCAGCGGCAGTGGGAGGCCGGTCAGCTCTTTCCACCATACGCCCAGGTCGACGATCAGTTTCAGATCGCTATCGCCGTAGGTGAGCTGGCCTTCGTGAATGATCAGCCCGGCGTCGATCCGGCGGCCGTCGCGGTCGCCGCGCTGGACGGTTTCGATAATCTCGTCGAAAGGCACGACGACGTACTCAAACTCCTTCCCTAGGCAGAGTCGCAGGGCCAGGAACGCGCTCGTCAGCGTCCCGGGCACGGCGATCGTCTTGGCGGTAAGATCGCCGATACCCATCGACTCGCGGGCCACCACCATCGGACCGTAGCCATCGCCCATGCTTGCGCCGCAGGAGCAAAGCGCATACTTGTCGTGCAAAAACGCGTAGGCGTGAATGCTGACGGCGGTCAGTTCGAGTTCGGCGTTGAACGCGCGGCGGTTGAGCGTTTCGATGTCGACCAGCTCGTGCGTGAATTGATAGTGGCCCGTTTCAATGCAGTCGTTCGCCAGGGCGTGAAACATGAAGGCGTCGTCGGGATCGGGGCTATGCCCGACGCGAATGAGCTGCTTGGTTTGCGTGACGGTCACGGGAATCCTCAGGCGAAACGTGTACGGGGGACGCGTCCATCGTACCGCGCTGCGAAGAGCGTCGACAGGTGGGCGTGCGGGTTCATGCCGAACCGCGTTTAGCCCCGGCCCCTGGCCGGGGGTCGGCATGCGTCCCGGACGAACTACGCCGCAAGCGACGCGACACCCGGCCAGAGGCCGGGGCTACAAGGGGTCAACCTCGCAATGACAGGCCGACGTCATTATGCACCGACGCGTCGAGCGGCATGTGGGGTGCGCGGACGGCGGGTATGGCCTCGGCCCGCAGCTTGTCGCAGGCTAATTTCCACGTTTCGCGTTGAAACTCGAGCAGTCCCAATGCGGCTTCCAGCGGCGCTGCGTCGTGATTCAACTGAGCAAGCGCCAGTTGGCGGAATGCGAAGGCGTGTTCCGCTTCGAGACGCTTCGACGCCTCAGTCGTTCCAAGCGTGGCGCCGCGGACTAATTCCTCGAGCACGTCGATCGCGCGTGAAAGCAACGAGTCGCACTGGACTCGTTGGTCGGCGGCGTTCCAAAGCTGCTCGGCCTGGCGCGCGAACCGTAGCGCGCCGTCGAGCAGCATCAGTTGCAGCTCGGGCTGCGACGCCGTCGCCACGCGGGCGTCTAGATAGCGGAACGATGCGTCGGGCGGGTGGGTCATGGCGGAGGACCGGCGATGCCATCGCCGGCTTTATCGGCTGCCCAAGGGGGCGATCGGTTGGAGGGCGGATAGGGCGGACTGGCTTCGTTGCAGCTTGGCGATGATTGTTTCAAGCTGGCGGAACTGAGCCAGCAGCCGTTCTTGCTGTTTTTCAAGCTGCGTGGCGAACGCCTCCAATCGGTCCTCGTTCGAGGCGATGCTGTCTTGCAACGTATCGCTCCGTGCGGCGATCAGCGACTGGTCGGCGCCGGCCAGGCGGTCGACGACCGCCGACAATTTTACGGCAACTCCCGATTCGGCGTTGGCGAGGAACTGCTGGACGCCGGCCGGGTCGTTTTGGAAGGCCGCTTTCAGCTTGGTCCTGTTGAGTTCGAGCTTACCGTCCCCCGCGACGCTCAGGCCCAGTTGTTCGAGCGACTGGAAGCTGCCGACGCCAAAGTATCGGTCGGTGAGGGCCCGAGACAGCCGCGTGTCGATCTGCAGAGCTTCGCTGGTTCCGAACAGCAGTCCGGTCGTGAGGGCCGCGGGATCGAAAGCGGTGAGGTTGTCCAGGTCGGTGCGAAGAGCGTTGTAGGCTTCGACCAGATCTTCGACGGCTTCGACCAACGACGCGTCGGTTTGCGCGACGGTGACGGTGACCGGCGTATCGCTCGCGGCGGACAGGGTGACGTCGACGCCGCCGATGGCGCCCTCGAACGTGTTGTCGGTGGAGCTAACGAGCACGCCGCCGCCGGGGGAGCTGAAGCTGCCGTACAGGAGCAGGGCGTCTTGGGCCTTTGCGGTTTCCTCGAACGCCAGCGACGAATCGCCCGCGTCGATGAGCAACTGGTTGGCGCCGCCGGTGTCATTGACGGTGATCGACAGGCGGTATCCCGTGCCGTCGAACACGGTGCTGGCGGTGACGCCGGCTTTCAGTTCGTTGATCTTCGCGGCGAGGGCTCCGAGGCCCGTTTGTATGGCTGAGCTTGAAGCGAAGACGCCAGCGCCGTTGATGACCTGTTTGCCGCCAATGAGCTTGGCCTCGCCGACGATCTTTAGGTCGGCCGCGGCGGACGAGTTGAGGTCCTTGACGGTGAGTTTTTTGACGCCGCCGGCCGTGTCTTCGAGCTGAATGCCCGTGCCGGCGTCGTTGATCCGCGCCGTGACGCCGACGCCGCCTGCGGTCGCCCTGGCGTTGATGGCGTCGATAAGCTGGCCGATGGTCGTGATACCGGCGTCGGCGCCGTTGAGGTCCAGGGCAAGGCTCTTGATCCCCGTCGAGTCGGTGATGAGAATGTCGCCTGTCGCGACGCCGCTGCCGCCGTTGAGCGAGGAGAGCGGAATCGCGGCGCTTGAGACCTCAAGGTCGGCCAGCTCGATCGGAAAAGACGCCGTACCATCGACGACCTGCGTGGGCGTTCCGCCGACGTCGATCGTCTTGCTGGCGCGGGTGAGATTGAGCGACTTGGCGACGTCGCCGCTGAGATCCTTCACGCCGAGCGTGCCGATGCCCCCTGCCGTGTCGACTAGGAGTATGCCATCGCCCGCGTCGTTAATGCGGGCCTCGACGCCGTTGGTTAGGGCGTTGATGCCGTCGATCACGTCGCCGACGGTCCGGGCCTCGCTGCCGACCGAGTTGAGGTCGGCCGATTTGGTGACGCCGTCGCTGTCGGTGACTCGGATATCGCCCAGGACGATGCCTTTGCCGCCGTTGAGCGAGGAGAGCAAGGTGGCTTCGCTGACGGACTGCCGCCGGAGGGCGCCGGAGTTGACCGAGCCGGCGGCGCTGCTGATGGCGATGCCAAGCTTCGTCGCGGAATTGGCGGCATCGCCGTCGGCGACGACCAGGTTGCCGCTGCCGCCTGAAGTGTCGGTGATAATCAGCCCGTTTCTGGCGGGATTGACCGCTGCCGTCACTTGTGCGGCCGAGGCGCCGATCAAGTCGATGACGTCGCCAATCGTTTCGGCGGCGGCGAGATCGATAGTGGCGGCGCCGCCGTTGCGGTCGGTGATTTGTATCTGGCCGAGCGTGCCGACGCCCGCGCCGCCGTTGAGGCTGGCCAGCAGCGTGTCCCGCAGGCCGGAGACGAGCCGGCTGCCGGCGATCGTGGCGCCGGTGGTCGTGGTCGCGATGCCGAGGTCGGTAGCGGCCGTGCCAGTCACCCCATTGGCGACGGCGAAGTCGCTCACCCCGACGGTCAGGTCCGCGAGTTCGATGCGGTTGCCGTCCGCCGAAATGGCGGCGGACAGCTTCGTCGGAGCGGCGGCGTTGATTTGGGTGAGCACGTCGCCAAGCGTGACGGCGTCGTGCAAGTCGATGGCGAGCGAGGCGCCGTCGGAAAAGTTCACGTCGAGATCGCCGATCCCCGCGGCGCTGATCCGAACGCCGTTTCCGTCGTTCAGCGAGGTGAGCTTCGTGCCTGCGTGGAGTCGGAAGACGTCCCCGCCCGTCGCCTGATTAGCGGCCACGCTGACGCCGGCCAATCCCAATCTCGCCGCCGTCGATCCGCCGGCGACTTCAGCGACGGTTAGGTTTCCCGATCCGCCTGACGTATCGGCCAGCGTGAACGAATCGCCGTCGGTCGACGCGGAAACTGCGACGTCGACGTTGGAGTTGATCGCGCCGAGTACGTCGTCGACGGTGCGTGCGAAGGTGAGGTCGATGACGGCGGTGTCGCCGTTACGGTCGGTAATGCGAATCTTGCCCCGCGGCACGCCGGCGCCGCCGTTCAGTTGATCGAGGGAGATGCCCCGATCGAGGAATCCGCCGAAGCGGAACGAGAATGTGCCGCTGCCTAGGGCGGTGGTTGCAGCGTCGAACGCCTGGCTGACGAGCTGCTGCGCCGACGCCGTCTGAAGGGGGCGAATCTGAAAGGATCCGACCGCGGCCGTACCGGTGGCCGGGAGCGCGACCTGCAGGACTTCGGGCTTGCTGGACGAAACTTCCCGCGCCGTAAACACGGAAGTCGCCTTTAGTTTATTGGCGGAGAACTGAAAGCTGAGCAATCGCGAGCCGAGCGCGTCGAGGGCAAGCTGCTGCTGCTTGAGGCCGTCGGTGCGGTTTTTGAGCAAATCGCGCGGTCGCGCGGCCACAGCCAGGAGCTGCGTTACCGTTTCGTCAATCTTCAGTCCGGTGACGAGACCGATGCTAGAACTGATTCTGGCCATGCGGACGTAGTCTCAAGCTATGAGGAGGGCCGTAGCCACCGCGCGGCGTCGTTGTTGGCGTATCGACGTTATCGGCAGAGTTTGGCTAGTTGCTATAGAATGATGGCTGAGATGCTAGCGGTTTGTCCCAACCATGTAGCCCCGGCCTTTGGCCGGGGGTGGCGTAACGAAAGGGCTAACTTCACCACGAAGCGAACCGACCCCCGGCCAGAGGCCGGGGCTACACGAAGACCTCCGGCCACGGCCCGGGGGCGATATTTCAGAGAAGCGGCAAGAAAAAAGCCGGCCCGGTCCTAAGGGGGACCGAGCCGGCTTGTCGTTTTCAATCGTCGCTTATCGCGGAGCTTATCGCAGCAGGGCGAGCACGTTCTGCGGATTCTGGTTCGCAATCTGGAGCACCGTGGTGCCGGACTGGACCAGAATCTGCGCCCGCGTGAGGTTGGCCGATTCGACGGCGAAGTCGGCGTCGCGAATCGAGCTCTCGGCGTCGCTTAGATTAACCAACGTGTCGTTCAGCGCGTTCTTGTTGGTCTCGAGCGTCGTCCGCTGGAAGGCGCCCAGTCGACCGCGGAGCGACGTGACCTGGTCGATCGCTTCGCCGATGATGCTGGAGGCCACCGTGGCGTCGCCAGTGAGCGAGGCGGAGTTGCCGGTGCCGAGCTGGAACAGCTTGCCACTGACGCCGCCGAGCTTGGCGGTGTTGACGCTGGCAATGCCTAGTCGGGCTTGCTGGTTCGATACCACATCCGGGCCGATTTGGAACAGTGCGCCGCCGCCGGTGATGGTGAACTGCGCAGTTCCGGTGAACTCGGCGGTAAGCGTGGCGCTCAGGTCGAGCGACGCGGTGTTAATTGAGAACTGGTTCCCTTTGCCGGTGACCCCGACGCCGTTGATCGAGGCCACGACGTCGGTCCCGGTATCGCGAGTGCCGGTGGCGACGGCCGTCGTGAATGTACCGGCCGGGGTCCCCGAGCCTTCGCTAATCACGCTGATGCCGACCACGGCGTTGGAGCCGTAGGTGGTCGAGGTCAACTCCAAGGTGGTGCCGTTCGCAACGGCCTTAACTCCGGTGGCGTCTTGGACCAGATTGATGCCGGCGACCAAGTCGGCGATGCTCGTGTTGGCCCCGAAGCTCAAGACTTCGGCGCCGGTGGCGCCCGACAGTTCCAACACCACGTCGGCCGAGATACCGCCCGTCGCCGCCAGTCCGCCAGCGGTGTTGGCTACCACCGGCGCCGTCTGCGTGAGGGCATTGTAATTGCCGTCGCCGGTGCCGACGTCGATCGTTGCGTTGTAGCCGGCAAGGCCGTTAATGGCGGACGTGATTGCGGACAGCGCGGTCGTTCCAGCATCATTGACCAACACGGTGATGTTACCGCTGCCGTCGGCCGTGGCCGTCGGGGCGCCGACGGTGACAGCCGCCGATTCGGTAATCGTCACGGTCTTGCCGTTGGCCGCTGCGCCGGGATTGGCGGAGGTGACCGTGATTACGCGGTTACCAGCATCGCGACCGCCGCTCAAGCCGGCGATGGCGCCGGAGCCGGTGACCGTGTTGGCGCCTGTACCGCCCGAGGCGGTGAAATCGCTGCCCGCGTTGATGGCGGCCTGAAGGTTCGTGACGGTGGCCACGCCCGCAGCCTGGGTGAGGCTGACGTTCAGCGTATTGGTGGCGGCCGTGTAGCTGGTCGCGGCGGCGCCGGCGCCGTAGGTGATGGTGATCGTCGTGGGTTCATTGCCCTCGGCGCCATCGGCGGCGCCGCCGGCGTCGGCGACGATCGAGAACGTTTCGGCGCCGACGGTGACCGTACCGCCGGTCGCCTGCGTGGCCGCGTTGGTAAACGTGGCCGTCGTGCTAGCGGCGACAGCCGGAACGCTGGTGGTGATACCCGTGACGTTGACCTGCGCCTGGGTGGCGGCGGTGGCGACATTGACCGTCACCGCGACGCTGCCCGTGGCGCCGAGGTTGGCCTGATCGATTCTCAGGCCCGAGAGATTCGAGAATCCCGTACCAGCGGTGGTGATGAAGTCGAGACTGCCGTCCAGCAGGCGGCGACCCTGGAAGGTCGTCGTTTGAGCAATGCGGTTGAGGGCCTCCAGCGAGCTATCGACCTGGGCCTGATTGGCCGCGATCTGCTCGTCGGACAGGGCGCCGGTGTTGGCGCTTTCGGTCACCAGCCCGCGAATATCATTGAGCAGCGAGCTGACCTGGCCCAGCGCCGAGTCGGCGCTGGCGATCACCTGGTTGGCACGATCGGTGTTGCTGATCGCCTTGCGGATCGACGTGATGTCGCTCCGCAAATTTTCGCTGGCGATCAAACCGGCCGGGTCGTCTTTGCCCGTGTTGATCCGCAAACCGGTGCTCAAGCGAGTGAGCGATTGCTCCAAGGCGGCATTGGATCGGCCCAGCGTATTGCGGGCAACCAGCGAGCTCACGTTCGTATTGATCCGCGTCATTTCAAATCACCCTTGTCAGGTAAGAGCCAGATTCCAACGTCAGCCGGATTGGTGGGGAGCTGTTTGCTCCGGCCTGTGTTTGGTTTGTTGCACGGCGCCGAGGACACCCGCCCCGCGTTATTACTTCACCGTCGCCCCAGTGTTTCGGACGGTCTTTGGCATCCGTGCCCGAAAGCTCGGAATCTCCACGACCCATCTGGCCAAGCGTAGGTTGTAAAAACCGCACGGCGGAACAGATGTGGAAATTCAGACATTAATCGTTCCGCCAGCGTTCGATGGGTCCCTAGGAGGACGCACAATCGGACTGTAGCGAACCGTCTACGGCGTGATATCGACGGGAGAAACCGGAGTGCTTGAGAAGCGTGCCAGCACAATTCCGCGAAATCCGCTCCCCGAGAGAGGGGGGGTGCGTCGTACCCGGAAAAGTCAGACAATCTGATGCGGTCCGCAAGGGTGGCGTAACGCTCCGAAACCAACCGGCTGGTGACACGCTTGCGGCGATCTTATGTGCGATCGGGCGTCGACGGTCGACCCAGGCCCCGGGCATCTTCGGGGCGCAGTTTGGCGGCCTGCTGGTTTTCGCGGCGGATCGCCTCGTACACCTCGCGTCGGTGGACGGAAATGTCCTGCGGCGCTTCGATGCCGAGCTTGACCTTGTCGCCCCGCACGTCGACGACCGTGATCACGATATTGTCGCCAATGATGATGCTCTCGTCGCGAGTTCTCGATAGAACCAACATGGCGGACGTCGCTCCAAAAGCGGTGATGACGTGAGTGGGTGAGTAAGTGAGTGGATTTCGACTCTGATTTTCAGGCCCTACCTACTCACTTACTCACTCACCAGTACCCAAAATACGGATTGGAATCGTAACAAATCTTACGCCGAAAGACGCATCTCGTCCTTAGACGGGAGAATCAATCGCAATGGCAGCGGGTCTTTTGCAATCACCTGGCGGCCACGCCGGCCGTCAACGTTAATCACCAGCGGAGCTCGCAAATTGAGGGCGAGGCCTTCGGGGTGCCGACTGACGATCACGACAACTTGCGCGTCCCGCGTACTGGCTAATTGCAGCGGAGCCAGATCCTGGCGACTAATGCGAAGTTGGTAGTCCGCGACGAAGCGGCGCGGGCTCACGACGCCCAGGGCGGATTCGGGGTCGTCGAGCGATTGCAGCCACCCTAAAGCGGGATTCTGGCCGTCCGCTAGTACCACCCATCGGCGGCACATGCGTAGCCCGATCAAGCCATGCTCAAACGTCAGGATATCTGACGGAAGCACCTGAAGGGCGCCAAATCGTGATGTTGTGATTTCCATATCGCCACCCGCGCCATCCGTGAGGCGGTTTTATCGATCGCACCCTTAGGACGCGCCGTGCCTTTGCTATCCATGGCAGTGTAAGCATCGGCTTCAGACGGCGTGGCGAACCAGAAAAAATGCGGGGTTTCCCGCGAGTTGACCGATCGGGCGAATTGTGCCGAGCACGTCGGGCCTTCCAGGGGCGACACCGTTCGGCGCATTTCGGGCTGGAAAGCCCACGGTATTTTTAGAGAAAGTTCAGCAACGACAGTTGCAGAATGTTGGCGGTCACTTGGAGCGAGGCTTGCAGCGACACTTGTCGTGCCGTCAGATTTGAGATGGCCTCGACGATGTCAACTTCGATTTCGCTGGACAGCGCCGTCCGCAATTGCACGTCCTCGTCCTGAAGATTCTGTCGCGTGACGATCAGCGCTTGCTCCCGGGCGCCGACTTCCGAGCGGGCGGACGTCAGGCGGTCGATGTCGGCGTCGATGCTTTCGATGGCCCGCTCGATCGCGACAATGTCGTTGGCGGCCAGCGCCTCCTTGAGTCGGACCAGCGTGGTGAAGACGCTCGACGTTTCCAGATAGTGGCGATCGTTGCCGGCGATCGTGTCGGCTGCCGCCGAGACGGTCGCGCCGCCGGCGGGGACGAGGCCCAGGTACTCAGCGGCCTGGCTTCCGAAGGCTGCGCTCACGCTAAGATCGCCGCTGCCTGCGGTGGCGTCCACCAGTTCGATTCCGTTGCCGGTAGTGGCCAGCCGTGCAACGACCTGTCCGCCCGTGCGGGCGTTGATGACGGCGATCGCTTCGCCCACGGTGGTCGCGCCGCTTAGATTCACGTTGTACGATTGGCCGTCGCGGGCCGTGATGGTGAAGTCGACGGCGGCGGCATGAACCGCGATTCCACCACTCACAGAATTTGCAGGGCCCGATTGGACGACGCTGAGCGTGCCCGCCCCGGCCGTGTTGTCGAGGAGTCGGATGCCGCTGCCGCCGGCGCCAGGCTGTGCCGTGAGATCGGCGCCGGTCGCCGAATTGATCGCCGCGATCGCGTCGGCGACCGTCAGTGCGGCGGTCAAGTCGACGTCGAACGTTTGCCCGTCGCGCGTCGTGAGGGCTACGTTGGTCGTTGTTACCGTGTGATCGACGCCGGCCGCGGTCGGGACGCCCACGCCGTAGTTGAGGTCCTTCAACATGGTGTCGGCGGTGTACGATCGTAGACCGAGTTGGGTGGCGGTTTGGCCGCCATTCTCGCCGATCTGGAAGTCGGCGCCGCTCAGTCGGGAGCGAATGTTGATGCTGGTCGAGTCGGCGTTAATTTCCGCGTGCAAGCCCGCTTCGGCGCCGTTGAGGATGTTGAGAAGATCCTCGACGGTCTCGGCGCCTGCGAACGAGAGCGTGTGCGTCACGCCCCCGTTGACGATCTTGACGCCGCTGGCCAGGTCGAGAGATTCGCCGCTACCGCCGGTCGTCGTCGCCGTCGCATCGAGCGCCACGACTTGCGCGCCGGCTTCGGTGGTGCTGGTCGTATCCAGCGTATCGAGTTGAGCGGTGAACGTTCCTTCGGCGTTAATGGCCGCGGCGACTTGGTTAGCCGAAGATTGACCCGCAGCGACATACACGAACAGCGTCTTCGCGGCGCCGCCGCTGTTGCCGGTGTAGCCGCCGACGTTGCCGACGTCGGTCGCGCCGATGAGCGCAGCAGGATTGTAGGTTCCAACGCCCTCAGCGCTTTCGTCGTGCGCGGCGGTGAAGACGCCGGTGGCGTCGATCGCCGCTGCCACGTCGCCGACGGTCGTGGCGCCCGCGTCGTCGACGGTGATCGTCAATCGCTTGGAACCGGGGTCGTAAACGGCCGTGGGGCTGTTTCCAATTCCCGTGGCGCCGTTCACCACGACGTCGACGTTGTTGTACGCCGTTCCTAGCGCGACGGCGGCGACCGTCAGGTCGTTCCCGGCGCCCGCGAATCGCAGCGAAGCTTGCGCCGGGTTGGCCGCCGGTCGGTAGACGGCGTACTCGCTACCCTGGGCGACGCCCGCGCTCGCGCGCAGCAAGTCGTCGTCGACGATTTGAATCGTCACGCCGTCGAAGTTGGCGCCATTGGCGGCCGCTGCGACCAGAAGGTTGTTGTTGGCGCCGGGAGAAACCAGTCGAGCGTGAGCCTTGGCGCCCAGCAGATTATCGAGTCGGGTCGTTTTTGTAACGATGGGATCGAGATCGCCGCCTACCAGCGGGTTGGTAAGGACGCCAGTCGTTTGCAGAATGCCGAGCTGACTCGCCACCTTTCCGCTGCCCACTTCTTTGACGGTGAGATTGCCGCCGCCTGCCGCGTCGAGTTGCAGCGTAATCCCGACGCCCGTGACCGTCGCTGTAATCTCGCGTCCGGCGGGCGGATTGGCCTCAATTTGCCGGATGACGTCGCCGACGGTGGCCGCGCGGCTAATGTCGACGACGACGGAGTTCGTGCCATCGGAAATCCGCAGGGCGCCATTGGCGTTGATGCCGCGGCCGGCGCGGAGCGTGCTGAGCAGCGTGTCCTCGGTAACTTGCGGGTTGAGCGGTTTGCTCCCCAGCACTTCGCCAGAGATGCCGCCAAAGACATCCTGCCCGGCGGCGTTCGTCCCGAACAAGACGCCCAGGTCCGAAAAGCTGCTGATCCGCCGATCGTCGCCGAAGTATTTGACGTACGCCCCGTCGTACCCGAACGGTCGGACGTTGGTTTGCGAACCTGCAAACAGGAAGCGGCCGCGAAACTGGGTGTTCGCGGTGGTGAGCAACGACTCGATCGCGAGGTTGATCGCGGTAACTGCCTCGCCACGAATGGCGTCGGTGCTGGTGGTCCCCGCGGCGCCAAGCGCGGCGCCGCGCACATTCCCCAGCGAAGCAGCGACGTCGTTGAGCGAACTAAAAGTGCTTTCCAGGAAGAACTGCCCCGTGTCCACGTTCGAGCGAAGCTGCTCTTTGCGCTCCAGCAGCCGCTGCAAGGTGATGGCGCGCCGCGCGGCTGGCGCATCTTCGCTAGGCAGGGTAATTCGCTGGCCGGTGCTGACCTGATTTTGCAGGCGAAACAGATCGAGCTGATCGGCCTGCAGTTGCGCCAGTAGCCGCTGGCGCACGAGCAAGCCGCTTACCCGCGTACTCGGAAGTGGAATAATGCCGGCCATGGGGAAGGCTGTGGGCTGTAGGAATAGGGCGCCGGGGCCGGGGACGGCCCGGCTCGCGGTTACTTGACGTTTAGAGCGCCACCAAGACGTCCAACAATTCCGACAGCGTCGAAATATATCGAGCTGAAGCCTGATAGGTCCGTTGGAGCAAAATCAAGTCGATCGCTTCTTCATCGATGTTGACGCCGCTCACCGATTGATACTGGGCTTCGAGCGTTTGCTCGAAGACTTCGAAGCCGTCGGCGATCGAACCGGCGGCCGCGGCGCCTTGGGCCGTTTCATTCACCAACTGGTCGTAGATGCCCGTGATTGAATTGCCGTTGAGGCTGGCCAGCCCGGAGTCGTGCAACGCGATCAGTTTTTGGGCATTGCCAATGCCGACGCCGATAGTCCCCGCGTCCGACGCGGCGAACTTGCTTCCGTCCGCGGCGACGACGGCGTTCACCGCGATGTCGCCGGCCTTGGATCCCGTGAAAAAAGTATTGATGCCGATGGCAGCGAGCAAGCCGCTGGTGTCTCCGGCGAACGTCACGCGCGTTTCGGCGCTATCGGCTTGAATCTTCAGCCGATTATCGGACGTGATTAGGGCTGACACGCCGGCGATGCCGTCGATCTCCGCGGCGAGCGACGCGAGCGTCGAATCGTCGAGGAGTCCATCGAGGTCCACTTTCACCGTATGTGTGGTTTCGAGCTTCGTGGTGACGTTGTAGAGGACGACCTGGAACACGCCGTTCACCGGCGTGAAGGCGAGCCCCGCGGCGTCGAGCGCTGCGCCGGTGTCATCGACTCGTTCGACGCTCGTAACGCTTGCGTAGCCGGTGGCGCCTTGGCCCTGGGAGTAGACTTTATTGAATTCAAACGCCAGCGCCGCCGCGAACTGATCCAGTCGCTCGATAAACCCGCCCGCAATGCGGTCGCGGGCTTCGTACAAACCGTGTAGCTCGCCGCTGTTGACTTGCAACGCGCTCTCGTTGTCGGCAAACTCGATCGTCGCCGATCGGCGCCCGTCTTTGCTCGTGAAGCTCGTACGGACTTCCCGGCGCGACCCATCGAACACCAGCAGCTCGCCGTTGAGCGAGACGCTTACGGCGCCTACCGGGTTCTCGTTGATCTTCACGTCGGCGATTTCGGAAAGTCGTCGAAGGGCGATGCTGCGCTGGCTGCGGAGTCCGCCCGCTTCGCTGGAGCCGGCGTTGCCGCCTTCGAGCGAGACGATTTGCAGATTTAGCTTGCGAACCTGCTCGGCGAGCGTGTTCACTTCGGCGGTCAGGTTGTCGACGCCTTGGGCGAACTCTTCGTAAACCGTCTCAACCCGGCTGCTGAGAATGTTTATTTTGCTCGCGAGCGTCGCCCCTGCGCCTACGGCTTGGTTTCGGAGCGCGACGTCTTCGGGATGATTCACGACTTCGTCGATGCTGTCGAAGAATCGCGTCAGCAGGGTGCTGACGTCGCTATTACTAAGCTCGGCGAGGATCGACTCGAGATCTTGGTAGACCTTTTTCTGGACGTCTGCGCTTGCGCGGTCGCCGCCGACGCTGCGGAGTCGCTCCTCGACGAAGCGGTCGATGTTCTGCACGATGCCGGCGATCTCGACGCCTAAGCCGAGCGTCAGATCTCCCAACTTCTGTACGGGCGCCGGCGTGTAGATCACGCGCTCGCGGACGTAGCCCGGCGTGTTGGCGTTGGCGATATTGTTGCCGACGACCTGCAGGCCAATTTGGATTGCCTGCAACGTATTACCGGCCAACTGGATGGAACCGAAGAGTGACATCGGAAGAGGGGACTAGGGACTGGGGGTTTGGGAAATGCGCTCCGGGAATTGTGGAAAAGCGGCAGAATTCGGACGAAGGGCGCCGCAACAAGTTTAAGGACGGTTTGTCGGTTGGGGCGGCGATTCACATCGCGACTCTCCCCAGCCCCCAGACCCCAGTCCCTAACCCCCAGCCCCTCCTACGCTGCCTGATCGATCAGCGCGCCGCCTCGTTCGGCGACGCGCCCTTTTCCATATGTCGGCTGCGGATGCCCGCCGGTAGCAATGATCTCCAGCATTTGCGAGAGATGCAGCACCGTCCGCTGCACGGCGACCCATTGCGACAGGCACTCGTGGCGAATGAGACGAGCGCGACTGCGGGCTTCCGCGACCGGAACGCGGAGCGAAGCGGCCGTGGAACTGGGCAGGGCTGCGGACAATTCGGCGAGAGAACCGCCATGCAACCCCTCGGCGTCGGCCCGCGTCAGGATTTCCTGCCGGCACTGCTGGCAGGCTTGCAACTCGGCGGCGAGATCGTCCTCGCGCGGTGCTAGCGCCGCCAGCGATTGGTGGTCGCGCCGCACGATAAGCTCGCGCTTGGTCGCCAGCAGCGAAAGCAGTTCATGCTGCGCGGTGGACAGCCGCGCTAGCAAAGCGGCGAGTTCCGATTCCCAATTGGTGGCATGCATCGTTGTGGTCGTTTCGGGTGATTCCGTTGATAAAGCCGAGCCATCATGGCTCGATGTCATTTGCCCGGCCAGGATGGCCGGGCTATCTGGCGTTAACGGCGACGGAGGCCGCTAAGATCGGTCAAGTCGGCGGCGGCTCGTTGGTTTTCCTTCGCCAACAGGGCCGCCTGTTGCGGAAACTGCAGGCGAAACATCGGTTCGGCAAACTTATCGGCGCTCGCCTCGGTCATGTGGTCGGCCAGGTGCTGATCGAGTTGCGAGCGAAACACCTCTTCGGTTTGCCCGCCGTGAAAATAGGCCGGCTTGCCGACGGTGCTTCGCATCGACTTGAGCATCTCGCCGAAGAACGTCTTGCCGAC
>JBGSYU010000365.1:0-2003 GCA_041750715.1 Lacipirellula sp. | reverse complement strand
TCGCCGGCGGCGGCGTGGGCGCAGGACGTGCTCGCGCGCATCGAGAGCCTCAACGACGCCTCGGCGCCAGCGGAGCACGATTGGCAGCCGACAGTGGCCGAGCTTCGTGGTCTTGCGGAGCAAGGGTTTGGCGATGCTCTGAAGGTCGCCGACCCGGCCGAACAGTCCTCGTGGATTCGCGCCAGCCGCAGCCTGGATCGCCGCGTGGCCGTGTGGGCCTTGCTCGTCGATCGGACGTTTACCGAGCGGCAATTGGCCAACGCCGATTGGCAGCGAGACAATGGGGCGTTGATCCACTCGTTGCACGAAGTCGCGTCGATGACCGCCGGCAACGTCGAGGGCGGCGCCTGGCGCCAGTATTTGCGGCTGGACGATCTCGCGGGACTCTCTAGCGTCGGCGGCGACGAGTTTGTCGAGTCTCGCCAGGCCGCGGCTCGCGATGTGCTCGTTCGCATGACCGATCCGTGGCTCACGACCGAGCAACGCGAGTTTTTGACGCTGCCGCCGCTGGTGGCGCTGGCGCAACAGCTTCGCGCTTGGGCCGGCGGCGAGGTTTCGCTCGATTCTCTAGCCGCGTTCGTGGAACACTACGAATCGACCGGTTCGCTGCGCGCCGCCGACGCGATCGCCGAGTTGCGGCTGCGGATGAAGTGGTCGACCGACGCGCAGTTGCAAGCGCTCGGCGAAGAGCTCAACCGCCACTATCGCAACGCGAACGTGCGGATCGCGCTGTCGAGCGAGTTGATGAACCGGATGATCCCGCCGCAACAGCCCGTGAGCGCGCCGATTCGCAGCCGCATCGCGGGAGCCGACGTCCGCGGCCGATCGCAGACCCAAACCGACGTCACCGTGCGACTGCTGCCCGACCCGACGGCGTGCAAGTTTGGCCTCGAGGCTCACGGACGAGTCAACTCTCGCACCATGTCGCAAACGTGGCCGGCCAAGCTGCGCAACGCGAGCCGCATGGAGTACGAGGCGAGCAAGCTGGTGATGGTGGATCGCTTTGGATTGCAGGTGTTCCCGGCCGAGGCCAATGCCGAAGGTAACACGACCTTGCTGGGCGTCGAGAGCAACTTGAGCGCGGTTCCCATTCTCGGCGCGATCGTCGACAACGTCGCTCGCGAGCAGCATCGCAAGAGCCGCTCGAAGGCAGTGGCTCAAGTGAAAGCCAAAGTCGGGCAGGAGGCTCGCGAGCGGATGGACCTCGAAGTCGGCGCCAAGCTGACGAAGCTCAACGAACGCTTCCGCGTGCATGTGGGCGAGCCGCTGGAGCGATTCGCGCTCACCGCCGAACCGGTCGACATGAACACCACCGAGGAGCGAGCCACCTTGCGCGTGCGGCTCGCCCGGGAGCAGCAACTGGCGGCCCACACGCCGCGGCCCTCGGCGCCGTCGGACAGCCTGGCGAGCTTCCAGCTTCACGAGTCGGTGCTGAACAACGCGGCCCGGGCGCTGGGGCTGGATGGCAAGCGGATGAACGTCGGCGAGCTGCACGGCGTGCTGTCGCAGAAAATTCGCCGTCACGCCGAGGCGGAACCTGCCGATCTGCCGCGCGCCGCCAAAGTGGAATTCGCCGCGCACGACGCGGTTCGCTTCGCGTGCCACGGCGACCGGATCGAGTTGATCGTACACATCGTCGAACTGCGGCATGGCCGCGACAGCATCCGCGGAGTGCGCGTCCACGCGTTCTTTCGGCCGGTAGTCGAGGGGATGGACGTGAAGCTCGTGCGCGACGGCACCCTCCAGTTCGACGGCGCCCACCTACGCACCGGGCCGCGGCTGGTGCTGCACAGCGTGTTCAACAAGTTGCTGCCGAAGGACCAGGAGGCGCCGGTGCTGACCCAAAGCCTGGGAGCCGATCCGCGATTCGCTGGACTGATGGTGACGCAACTGGTGATCGACGACGGCTGGCTAGCGCTGTCGATCGGCCCGGCGACGCCACAGCGGACGGCGTGGCGCACGCGCGGTGCGGCGACGAGATAGGCGTCCGGACGCGTCGCTTT
>JBGSYU010000364.1:0-2871 GCA_041750715.1 Lacipirellula sp. | reverse complement strand
TTCAAACAGATTCTGCGCGACGCCGCCCATGTGCGGATCCTCCGGCCGATACGGAATGTTCACCGGCATGCCGGTGTACGGCAGGATGCGGACCGGGTTGGCGATCCAGTCACGGGTAAACTCCGGACGCAGTCGGCGATACGCGTCGGCCAGGTTCGGCCCAAACGTGTTGGGATCGCCCTGCGGCGCGAATTCGGCCACGGCGTGGCACTTCACGCAGTAGTTGCCGTTGGTGACGATATTCATCGCCTCGGCGAGCGGATCTTGCCGCTCGCGGCTTAGCGCGGCCAGGTAACTAGCCCGCTGCTGCGGCTTGTACTCGTACGGGAATGTCGCCCCGCTAGACGCCGCGATGAAATCGACCAGCTTCGCCGCTTCCGCCGAAGACATATGAAAGTTCGGCATCCGCATGACGGTCGCCGGCCGAATGGCGTATGGGTCCAGCAGGAACCCGTGAAGCCAATCGGTCTGTACCTTCTTGCCCTCGTCCATCAGCGGCGGCGGGAGCCAGCCCCACGCCTCGCGGGCGATCACCTGCGGATTCTTTTCCTTGGCCCGCGCGATGACCTTCGGGAATAAGTAGCGGGCCAAGTCGCCGCCCCACGCCGGGTAGGCGGCGCCATTCTCGGGGCCGTATTTTTCGCGATCGGCGGGGATCAGCAGTTCGTCGATGCCGCGCAGCCGCGGCTGGCCGTTGATCAGCTCGTTTCGCCAGAGCGTGAACTGGTAGAAGACGGGAATCTCCTCGCCTTCTTCCGCCTCGGCTTCGGCTAGTTCTTCTAGCGTGATTGGCGCGCGATCTTGGTCGACCAACGGCTTTTCGCCCGTTTCTTCGTTGAACACCGGATGGCCGGCGACCCGCGCGTGCTGCATGCCGCGGAAGTCCTTGGCCAGCGACTCGGCAACCTGCTGCTGCGTGAACTTCGGCGCGAGGAACGGAAAGTCGATCACTTCCGAGGCGTCCTCGAACGTGTCGGCCGTGTAGTCGAACTCCCACTGCTCCTGCCGCAGCGTGTGGCAGCCGGCGCAGTTGAACCGCTCGAGCACCTGCCGGCCGTCGACGATCGCCTGCTGGCGGGCATCGGGCTTGAAGATGTACTTCGACGCCGGCGGTTCCTTCACCAAGCCCAGCACGAACGTCATCACCGCTTCGCGCTGCTGGTCGTCGAACGGGAACTTCGGCATGCGGAGGCGTTCGTTGAAGTTCTTGTTCCGTGTCGTCTTGTAGTCGTAGCTGCGCGGGTAGCGGAGTTTTTGCCAGAGGAAGCCGTCGCGGCCGTGGCTGTTGAGCGACTGGATGAAATAACTCTGGTCCGCGGTGAACTTCTCGTCGCTCGGGTCGAGGTGGCCGTGCGCTACGGCGTGCTGTTGGGGTTCCTCAACCGCAGGCGAGCGGGGGGCGTCAGCCCCCTGCGGAATCGCGGGAGACGCCGCGGAATGGCCGTCGGCAGAAGACGGGGGGCTTACGCCCCCCGCTCGCCGGGTGTTGTGCGTTGGGTTCTCGGGATTGATGCCGTGGGTTTCGAGGAACTTGTGAATGTTCTCGAACGCCAGTTTAGAAGTTTCCTTGCGGCCCCAGTCGACCAGGGCGGTGCCGATCGGCTTGGCGTCCTCGAAGCCGGGGATATCGTGGCAGCCGAAGCAGCCGTACTTGCCGATGGTCCGGCGGGCCACGAACTCCAGTTGCCGCTCGACACGGTTTGCATCGTTCAGGCCGATCAACAGCCGTTCGTCGGCCTTGAGCTTCGCCCGTTGGCGCTCGTCGAAGCCCGTGCCTTCGAGATACTTCCTTGCCCGCGAGGCGGGAATAGCGTCGCTAGTGAGCCACAACTCCGCTAGCGCGGCCAGCGCCTGCTTCTCGTCCTCGGTGTATTCGCCCTGCGCGGGCACGCTTTCCGGCTTCCAATCGGTCTCGACGCCTAGAAGGAACGCCGAGATATCGGCCGCCGGGTCGGTCACCTTGCCGGTGGGTTGATTTTGAGCGTCCTTCTCCGCGATCGGATCGAGATATACCTCCGGCATCACCGTGCGGGCGTGATAGCGGTTGGGCTGCTTCACCCATGAATAGAGCCACTCGCGACCCTTCTCCGTATTGAACTTCGCGGCGAGGCGCGACAGGTCGGGACCTTGATTAGCCGTAACGCCCTCGAACGCTTCGTGCGAATGGCACGCCAGGCAGCCGCGGGTCTCGAATAGCCACTTGCCGCGCTCGGCGGACGCCTCTTCGGTGACGCCTTCCGCGGGCTTGAGATATTCGAAATCGTCGCTCGCGTTCAACAGGTATTCGGCAAGGGCGCGGATTTCGATCGGCTCGAACTGCTGGCTGTCGTCGAGCGCTTCGGCGTCTTCGGGGTCGCTCAGGTGTTCGTGCAGGCCGAAGAACTGGGGCATCTTGGTCGAGGGGCGGAAATCGGACGGTTTGCGGATCCAACTGTAGAGCCAGTCGTACTCGACTTTCGACTTGATGAAGCGGAGACTGGGGCCCACCTTGCGGTACTGGCCGGGGGTTTCTGCGCCTTTGAGTAGTCCGGCGAGTTGTTGCAGGTCGGCGGCGTCGCTCGATTGTTCCGCGACCGCTGAAGCGGACTCGCCTGCGGCGGGCGGCTTCGCGGTGAGCGATGTGAGGAGTTGGGTGCGGGCCTCCGCGTTGCTCGGCTGTGCGATCACCTCTCGAATGGAGTCGCGCTGCTCGTCGGAGAGCGAGTCGCTCCGCCGCATCTGCGCGGCGGCTTCGTGGTAGGCCGGCTCCAAGCGCACGTCGGGACCGACGGTAACCTCCGGACTGTCGTAGCCATTGATTTCGTGGCAGCCGAAGCAACCGTAATCCTCGACCAGGCTCCAGCCTTCGACCAACTTTTCAGCAGGCGGTTC
>JBGSYU010000363.1:0-3865 GCA_041750715.1 Lacipirellula sp. | reverse complement strand
GAGGCGCTGCCGCGATCGACCCGCGAGTCCTGTACGTCGAGACGCAGCACGACCCGGCAAGCGCATATTGGTCGGCATTCTCGCCTTCCAACGTGTAGCCGGAATAGGTGATGCCGATCCCGGTCCCGACAGCGGAACTGTCGAAAGTCGCCGTGGCGTCGGGTCCGGCGACCAGAGTCACTCCGCTCGGCAAGCCTGATTCGACGGTGGTATTGAAACCTGTGAGCACGGCGTCGCTGGACCCGTTGAAATCCTTGTCTCCGTTGGGAAACAGCAGCATCCGCTGGGTTAGCGATGCGCCTTCGGTGAGCACGAACTCGGTCGAAAAATCGGATGGCGCTGCGTAGGACACAGGGTTGTAGTTAATCGTCACGGGAGCGGCTGTGACCGTCGTCGGAGGAGCGAGCGGAGCGAAGATCACGGTTCCGCCGCCGACGCCCGGCCCGGTTCCGTTTGCTCCCGCGATGAGCGTCAGGCCGACCGGAAGCCCAAGGCTTTGGGCGGGAATGGTCGAGCCCCGGGTCAGAGTGACCGCTGCATCGATGTGCACGTCGTGGCCGGCGCACAGCGCGATGTTGCCGTCGGTGGTGGTGATCGCGTGAAACACTTTGATGTCACGCCCGGCGTTAAGCAGAACGCTCCCGTTGGTGGTTGTGATCGGCGCGTTGACGTTCACGTCGCGGCCGCAGCACACGACTAGATTGCCGTTGGTCGCGGTGATCGCCGCATTGATGTTGACGTCTCTGAACGCGTTGAGGGTCAGCGTCGTCGCGGTGCCGGAGGCGGTCCACGCGACGGCCTCGTTGACGAAGATGTCGCCATTGCCGCCCGGATCGACTTCTCCGGGGACCGGTATGGTGCTGATGACGACATTGTTGGTCACTAGCTGGGCCGAAAGCGTGGCGCCGGAGATGTTACCGCCCGCCCCGACGATGAAGTCCGCCGGGTCGATCAGCCAGGTGCCCGTCGTCCCGGACGCCGAAGCGGTCGTGATGTGGGCGCCGTCGGCGACGTTCACGGTCGCTGCGGAGGTTTCGATGAAGCCACCGTCACCGCCATTGGGAGCGCTGGCATCGAGCTTCCCGCCAACGTTGACCGTGCCGCTGTGCATGTCGCCGAGCAGAGCGATCTGTCCGTTGTGGCTGCCGAGCGTCTGCGCTTCGATGACGCCGCTGTTGTTGACCACGGTCCGGAGCAGTTCTCCGGCCACCTGAGCGGTCATCAGTACCATGCCGCCGTTTGCACGGAACAGTCCTGAATTGTCGACCAACGCATCGACCGCGCCTTTATCGACGGTCACGTTGAGCAGACCGTCGCCCGCCACGTCGAGCGTGACTGCGGTACCCCCGGCCAGTGCCACGACGCCCATATTGGCCTGGATCAGGCCTTGATTGCTGACGTTGGCGCCGAGCAGAGCGACATAACCGCCGTCGGCAATGATCGAGCCCCGGTTGGTCACCGACGCCCGGCTGGTACCGGAAAATCGATAGCGGCCAGCCATGAAGTCGGCGTCGGTCATGTCGAGCGTCGACGCGACCAACCCGCCGACGTTGACCTGGGCGCCGCGGCCGAACAGCACGCCGTTCGGGTTGATCAGGAAGACCTGCCCATTCGCCGACAATGTGCCGAAGATCGACGATGCGTCGGCGCCGATCACTCGGTTGAGCACGACTGAGCTGCTGTTGGGCTGGATGAACTGGACGGTGCTGCCCGACCCGATGTCGAACGTTTGCCAGTTGATCGCGGTGTTTTGACTGACCTGGTTGACGGTCAGGGTCGACGCGTTCGTCGATATGCTCGCCTCACCGCCGGTCACCACCCCGCCCGTCGGCAGATTTTGAGCCTGCGCTGCCGTCGCGAGGGCCAGAGACCCGATCATCCCGCAGATCAGCATCGCGCTCGACGAGAGCAGGTTTGGCCGGCGGCTAGCCTTCGAATGGGCGCGCCGGTTGCGTTCCAGGTTCATGGTGTTTTCCTTTGTGAGAATATGGGCAGCGCGATTTCCTGGCCGGCGCATCAGAAAAGCTTCGCGATCTGGAACCAGAAGCGGCCATCCCGGTCGCGCTCGGAGGTCACGTTCTGGTTGCCCAATTTGTGGGCGTAACTCGCTTTCAGCAGGAAATTGTTGGGCGAGGTCCAGCTCAACCCGGCGCCGACGCCGCTGCGATGCGCGACGTTGGACCCGGTAAATCACGGATTGTGGGCAAGCCTCACCGCGCCGGCATCGATAAAGCCGGACAGCTGGAAGTCGCCGGGCACCGGGATCAACCGGGGAAGCTGGAGCCTGGCTTCAGCCGTCGCGACATAGCCCTCGTCGCCATAGCCCTCGCCTTCCGGGTAGGCGCGGACGCCATGGGCGCCACCGAGCTGCATCTTCTCGGCGCTGTCGAGATTGTTGGCAGCGAGCTGCCCGCGAACCGCGGCGTAGAGGGAAAGCGAGCCGGTCAGCCGCTGCAGCCGGGCGACTCCCGCCTGGATCTTCGCGTAATTGCCGCTGGTGTGGGCGGTTATTGCGTCGATCGCGCGATCCGCTGGGCTTCGGATGTAGAGGTCGCCGAGCGTCGCTCCGACCGAGAACAAGGTCGAGCCTCCGCCGCCCAAATAATCACGGTGATTGCCGTTGAGGCCGAGGTTCAGCACCTTTGCCCGCCGGTGGCTGACGGTCGAAGCCGCGCCCACCCGGTCTTTGAAAAACTTGGCGTCGGCTCCGACGAGCGCGTTGAGATTGGAGTTGCGCGATCGCACGAGCGGATGGCTGCCATAGACGCCGATGATGTCGGCGGTTCCATCGGCGTCGAGAAACTTGAACTCACGGCCGAGCGAATAATTGATATGCGAGAAAGCAATTCCGACCGTCGAATTGCCGAACAGGGATTGATACGACGCGCGACCGTAGGCGAGCCCCGAGCTCGAGGCGAGCGCGCGCAGGCTTAGCAGGTCGCCGCGGCCCGTGGGATTGTTGAGATTGAGCGTGCCGCCCGCCCGGTAAGCCCCGGTAAAGCGGTTTCCGCCATTGTCGGCCTCGACCATGCCGCTCACAAGCCGGCTGCGCTTGAGGTTGACGACGAGGTCGGACGTGCCGACCGCCGCGCCCGGGCTGAGGGTCGAGTTGACGTCGATCCCGGGGATGTCCGAAAGCAGCAGCAGGCGGCGCTCGAGCGCCCGAGTGCTGACCGTATCGCCGCGGGCCAGGCCGCTCATCACGCCTTGGGCCTGCCCGCTTGAGAATGCCGTCTGGTTGTTGACCCCAATGCTGCCGTAGCGGCCTTCGAGAACGGCGATCGTCACAGTGTGGCCGTGGATGGCCTGCGCGGGCAAATACGCCTTTGCGACGAAATAGCCTCGGCTATTGTAGAACCGGGTAATGTGCGCAGCGATGCTTCGCAGCTGGGAGAGACTGAGAGTTGTCCCGGGAGCGAAACCCGAAGCCGCGATCAGCTCGCGTTCGGAAAACAACGTTTGCCCTGTCACCCGCAAGGCATCGACTCGAACCTTGGCTCCACTGCGGTCCGGCCGTGCAGCCTCGACCGGCCTGGTGACCTGGATGTCCGGAGCGCGCGGCTGAATCTCGGGCAGCTGCGGGATTTGCTGGATTTGCTGTCCCGCGTCGGGCCGTTGCTGCGCGAGCGCGGCGTGGCTTGTCGACAGCAAGGCCACCAGAATGAAGCTTTTGGCCATCATGCCCGTCCTTCGGGAGTTGAGCGGCCTTTTTTACAAGCAAAGATAAAGAATTACTTTTACGGATCGAAAGAACACTGTCCAATTCGGACCGATATCTTCTGAAAAGAGAGCAAGTTGATGAAGCTCAAGCAGGAGTCGAATTTGCACCGTATTGGATTTAATTGAGCAGCCGAAGGCGTATCGC
>JBGSYU010000362.1:0-9541 GCA_041750715.1 Lacipirellula sp. | reverse complement strand
CTTCCTCATCCGCCGCGGCGCCGGCAACACGGCGCGCGTTTCCAGCCTCGGCGTCTTCGTGCTGGGCAGCGTGATGCTGCTCTCCGTCAGCGGCACCTATCACTTGCTCGATCCCACGGGCACGGCACGCGACGTGATGCGCGTCATCGACCACGCCGCCATCTTCATCCTGATCGCCTGTTCGTTCACGCCGCCGCACGTCATCATGTTTCGCGGCGTCGGCCGCTGGGGCATGCTGCTGGTGATTTGGACGTTCGCCATCGTCGCGATCACCCTGAAATGCATCTATTTTCGCAGCATGCCCGACGCCGTGGGACTGGGCCTCTACCTCGGCATGGGATGGATCGGTCTGATCGGCAGCGTCGCTATGGGACGGCGGCACAGCATCGGCTTTATCGCGCCAATCTTTTGGGGCGGCATCGCCTATTCCATCGGCGCCATTATGGAACACTTCCAATGGCCCACGTTACTCCCCGGCGTCATCCAGCCGCATGAGGTCTTTCACGTCGCCGTCCTGATCGGGCTGGCGTTCCACTGGGCGTTTATTTACGGCATTGCCGACGGACGGCTATCCCCGCCGCGAGATGTTGATTCTTTAGCCCCCAAGTCTTGCCCGGCGCCCGCAGCGCACCGATAATGCGGCCACGTTCTACGGACCTGTCATTCAGAGTTTTTCCAACCTGTCATTCTGAGCGGAGCGAAGAATCTGGCGTCTTCGCCGCCTAACCCCAATCACGGACATTCCATGCTGATCTCCTCACTCCGCGCCACGGTCATCACCGCGCTTTTGTTACTGCCCATCGGCGTCGTGCACGCGGAATCGGTCCTCGACCACGTCCCCGACGACACCATCGGCTTCGTCGCGATCCGCAACCTCGCCGCCACCAACGCGAAAATCGAAGGCGTGACCAAGATCTTCCAAGAAATCTCGCCGATGCCTATCCCGGCGCCGCTGCCGGTGCTCAAGGCCGCCACCGGCCTGGGCGCGGGTCTGAACGAACAGGGCGACGCACTCCTGGCACTGCTGCCCGGCGACGACGGCGTCGTCACTCCCAGGCCGTTGTTGATCGTCGCGGTGAGCGACTACGCCGCCTTCGCCGCGTCCATCAACGGCGACGCGACGGGCGAGGTCTGCCGGGTGACGATCGCCGGCGAGGAGATCCTCGTCGCCCAGCGCGGGTCGTACGCAGTGCTGATGAACGTCGAGCATCGCGAGCGGCTCGAATCGCTGCTGGCCGCCGAAACCAAGGCGATCGCCGCACTGGAGCCGTTCAGCGATTGGCTCGCCCACGTCGACGTGGCCGCAGTGCTGACGCCCTCAGGCGTCGACATGCTTACCGCCATGGGTCGACAAGGCATTGCCGGCCAGCGCGCCGCGATGGCCCAGCGGCTAGCCGAACCCGAGATGGCCGATTCGCTGAAACAAGTTCAGCAGAGCTTGCAAATGTACGAATCGCTGCTGGGGTTCCTCGGCGCCGAACTCGAAGCCGCCGCAGCCGGCTTGGCGATCGACGACGACTCTAACGTAAAGCTCGTGAGCCGGGTCACCCTCAGCAAGACTGGCGAACTGGCCGAGGCGTCCGCAGAGGCCGCTTCACACGCCTCGCCGCTGGCGGGCTACCCCGACGCGCCGTACGTCTTCGCCGCCGGCGGCCCCGTGCCGCCCGCCTACGGCGACGCCACCGCCGTTTTCATCCGAAAACTCTTGGAAGCCAATCCCGAGTCGCACGGGTTCCAAGAACTGACCGAGCAGGAGTGGCAAGAACTGGAAGACTCCTGGAAGTCGACCATGAAGGGCATGCGCTCGATGTCGATGATCATGCTGCCGGGGGAGGAAGAGGAACCACTCTACAGCAACGTTTACGGCATCATGTCGGTCGAGGATCCCAAGGCCTACCTGGAGACGTATGCCAAAGCCATGGAGAAATGGAACGACCTGCTCTCCCGGACGACGAGCGACATCAAGCTGGAATACAAAACCAGCGAAGTGAAGGTCGACGGTAAGCCGGGCATCCTCTTGACGACGGAGTTCGGCGACTTGGCCAACGACCCGAACGTGCCCATGATGAAGCCGATGATGGAAGCGATGTTCGGCGAGGACGGCACGATGCGCATGTACCTCGTGGCCGCGGACGAAAAGAACGTCGTCATGGGCATCGCCGAAGAGTCGGCGATCGCGAACGTCATGGCGAACCTGGCCGAAGGCGAAGTCGGGCTCGCCGAAGCGTCCGCGACGCAAACGACCGTCAAGCTGCTCGATCCCAAGGCGCCGTGGATTGGCGTTCTGAGTCCCCAAGGGACGGTGGCCTGGGCAACGCGTTTCGCCAACATGTTCATGGCCCAGTTCGGCCAAGGCGTTCCCACGATTCCCGAATTCCCGGATTCGCCGCCGTTGGGGTTTTCCGTGAACTACGGCGCCGGCGCATTCAGTACGGAAATGGCTTGGCCGGCCGATACGCTCAAGAGCTTGGCCGCGTATATCAAGAAGGTGCAGGACACGTTTTAGAAAGTGGTCTGCTTACGTTCAGCGACAAGGGTCATTCTGAGCGCAGCGAAGAATCTAGAATCGCGCAAGATCCTTCGCTGCGCTCAGGATGACGGGCTCGCGCGAATGAAATCTCTTCGCCGCCAAGCCACACTCGCTGCGGCTGGGTTGCCGAGCCGAGCAGCGCCTGGTAGGCGTCGGAGGAGGATGAACCGTCGGCGATCGCTACGAGGTCGGCCCGTTTGCCGACGGCGATACTGCCAACCTTGTCCGCCAGCCCCAGCGATTTAGCGGCGTTGATGGTCGCCATTCGCACCGCGTCGTCGGGCGCGATATCCGGACGCGATCCTGCGACGCTTCGCAATTCGTTGAGCATGCTCAAATCGGGATTCGACGCTCGGCTATCGGTCCCCAGAGCGACGCAAACCTCCGCCGCCCGCAGCGCGGCGAGCGGGTACGGCTCGTGCCCGAAATAAGCGTGCGTCCGCGGGCAGAAGACGACGCTCATCCGCTCGCGGCGCCTAGCGATGAATTCAATCTCGTCTGGGGCCAAGTAGTTGCCGTGAATAACGAGCGAACGCGGAGCGCCGGCGAGCACGCTCAAATAGTCGAGCGGTCGAGTGCTCGCAGCGATCGCGTTTGGATCCCACATGCTTCTCTCTTCCAGCAATGCCCGAAACTGGCCGCCGCCGGTCGCCAAAAACTCCAGTTCCTCCCGCGACTCGGCAAGGTGCATCGCTACCGGCGCGCCGCGCGATCTTGCCAAGTCCACGATTCGCGCGAGCAGCCGTGGATGAACGGTATACGGCGCGTGCGGGCTTAGCCCGGCCGGACTCGGCGCTTCGTCGAGTCGACGCTGAAGGTCCGCGAACACCGAGTCGACGCGGCCCGCCGAAAACCCAATCCCTTCTTGAAACAGCACGGTCGTCGCACGCGGCTCGCCTGCCGCGTACAGTCTCGCCGCGGAGGTGGCGATTTCGCCGATCGTCGTCGCGCCGCCCGCCAAACTTTCGTTGAGTCCTGCGGCGATCGCAGCGCCCGCATCGCGATCGCACCGCTTGCGATCGGCAATCACCAGCCGAATCCACTCCGGCAGATTTATGCCTGCCGCGCCGAGCGGGTGCGTTAATTCGCTGAATTCCAAATGCGTATGGGCGTTCACCAGCCCCGGCATCAGGACGACGTTCCCCAGGTCCTCCACGGGCCTGTTAACCTCAGACGCGGAGCCGACCGCAGCGATCCGTCCATCGGCGATCGACACGTACCCGCCGGCGATTGGCGGCGCATCGATCGGCAAGACCCAGCGAGCTCGCAGCGTGAAAGCGTTCATCGTAGGTCAGGCTTTCTAGCGTGACGGCCTTTCGCGTGCGCTTGTCAGGCTAGAGCGCGTTTCAGTTAGCTGTAGCGGAAGGCAGTCATTCTGAGCGGAGCGAAGAATCTAGAACTACGCTAGATCCTTCGCTCCGCTCAGGATGACAGTCGCTACAGCTAACTGAAAATGCGCTCTAGAAAGCCTGGCCTACTTGCGGCGAATCCTGCCGCTGCCGTGCTTCCTCGAGCTGCTCCTCCGCGGTGCGGCGATAACTCACGCCATGCAGCGCCCACAGAATCGCTGCCACGCCCATCCCGCAGGCCGCGACCGTCGCCGGGTGATACAACAGCGGCTCCTCCCCGCCCAGCAGGAACGCCAGCGGAGATTCGCGATTGTTCTGCACCGACTCCGCCGCGCTCTGCACGAGGATGCCCAGCGAATTATGCACCGCGTGCAATAGGATGCATGGCCACAGACTGCTGGTCTGCACGGCGACATACCCGATCACAAACCCCATCAACGTCGCCGGAATCTTCTGATGGGGAATCGGATGCACCAACCCGAACGCCACCGCCGAGAGCCCGATGGCCCACCACTTGTGTCCCACATGGCGCAGTCCGGACAGCACGAACCCGCGAAACGCCAGCTCCTCGCACACCGCCGGCAACAGGGCCATCAGCCCAATGACCACCCACCAATTGGGAGCCCCGCCCAGCGCGTCGCCAATCGCTTTGGCGAAATCCTTCGTCGCATCCGGCACGGGGTAGAGCCGGTCGACCAACTGATTGAAGCGGGCGATCAACGGGTGACAGAGCAGCGCCAGTCCCACGGCCGCCCACAGGTGCTTCCACTGCGGCGTGCGTTCCAGCAGCAGCGTTCGCGCCGGATTTCGGGTGAGCATGATGGTCATCAGCGCCGCCGGAGCGAAGATGCACGCCAATTGGCTGATGAGCGCCGTCTTCGCGAAGAGCGCGAACGTCAGCTCGCCAAAACTTTGCGCCGTCAGCGCAATGCTGATGAAGAACTGCACGACCATGATGATCGCCACGCACAACACGGCCTGCGCCAGGCTCGGCGTATCGCCCCGGTCGCGCACCAGGTGCATCAACCACCGACCAAGCTCCAGCCGCTCGCTCTCGCGGAACAACACCGATTCGCGATTGAACTGCTCTTCCGCCCAGCGGATGGCGAGCAAGCAACCGACCAGCGTCACCGCCGCCACCGGTGCGACAAAGTGCAGCACCTGTTGAAACTCGCCTTCGATCACCGATCGCAGCAACAGCACCAGCCCCGTCACCGGAATCAGGCTGTTACCTAGATTCAGCTCGATGCCCGGCGACATTGGCAGCATCATCAGCGGCATGATCACCAGCATGAGCGGCATCAAATAGTATTGCCCCTCCTTCGTGCTTCGGGCGAACGCGGCGCACGCCAGGCACAATGCGCTGAACAGCGCCGAGATTGGAATCAGCGCCACCGCCAGCCATACTAGCGACGTCGCCGGCGGCATGGTGAGCGCATTTTCGCCGCCGAACGCGGCCACCTTGCTCAATTGGTCGATCACGAATTTTCCGGTCAACCCCAGGCTGGCGAGGTTCAGCATCGCGGTGATCGTGCTGAACGTCATCACCGTGAGCAGCTTGCCCCACACGATTTCGCGGCGCGACGCCGGGCTCGTGAGCAGCGTTTCCAGCGTGCCGCGCTCCTTCTCGCCCGCGCACAGATCGACTGCTGGGTAAAACGCCCCGGTCAGCGCCCACATGAACACGAAAAACGGCAGCACCTTCGACCAAACGGCGGCCTGGCGTTGCTGCGCTTGCGCCATGTCGCGTGGCTGGAGCTCAAACGGCTTGGTCGCCTCGATCGGCACGTTGCTGGCCGTGAGGTTCTTATCGGTAACTTCGCTACCCCAGCGGCGGAGCACCTGTTGGACGCGTAGCTCGGCAAGCTGCGATTTATCGTCGGCCGAATCGTACAGCACCACCGGTTCCGGGAAGTCGGCCGCATCTCCCTGGCGGCGATCGACCATCGCCTTCCGCGCCGCGCGCAGCCGATCGTCGAAACGATCCGGAAACACCAAGACCGCCTCGATGCGCCCAGAGTCGAGCAATTGCTTCGTCGCCACATCGAACGGCGTGCCGCGGTCGCCATCGACCGCTTCGCCGTCGGAAGTCGCCGCCGCTTCGACGCCTTGCCGAAGGTCGTCGTCAAGATCCGGGAAATCGCTGGGCGACAGCAATTCGAGATTCTTCTGCAAGATTGTGTCGTCGAACAGTGCCGCCGAAAAACGGTCTTTCTCGACCAGCGGCGGCAGCCAATTCATTCCTTCGAGCTGATCGGCGCCAACGACCAAAATCTTGGCCGCATGGTTCTGCAAGAACTGCGACAACTGAAAGAAGCTCGTCCCCAATAGCGGATAGAGCAGCAACGGCAGCACGGCGATTAAAAACAACGTCCGCCGATCGCGCAACTGATCGCGCATCTCGCGAAAGTAGATCAGCTTGACGTTTTTCCACTGCATAGTAATGAAAACTAACCACTAAGGTCACGAAGAAAACGAAGAAAACGAATTCATTTATAGACTTCTCTTCTTCGTGTCCTTCGTGCCTTAGTGGTTATCTATTATTAAGCGATTGCCGGTTGCCGTTCGTACTTGCGGATTAAGTCGAAAAAAATCTCTTCCAAGTCAGGCTGCCCATGCCGCTCGCGAAGTTCCTCAATAGTTCCCTCCGCCAGCAGCCGCCCGTAGTGGACGATGGCGATGCGGTCGCACAGTCGCTCGGCCTCCCGCATGATGTGCGTCGAGAACACGATGCATTTGCCCTGCTGCCGTAGCTCCGCCACCGCTTCCAGGAGCGACCTGGCCACCAGGACGTCGAGCCCGTTGGTCGCCTCGTCGAAAATCAGCACCGGCGGATCGTGGACGATGGCCCGCGCGATGGACACTTTTTGCTTCATGCCGGTCGACATCTTGGCGCCCAGCAGGTCGCGAATCTCCTGCATCTGCAGCCGGTCGAACAGCAGCTCCATCCGCTCGCGTAGCCGCTGCTCGTCAATGCCGTAGAGACGGCCGAAATACTCGACCATTTCCCACGCGGTCATCCGATCGTAGACGGCCGTGTTCGCGGACATGAACCCGATCGTCTGCCGCACCATGGTCGGCTGCGTCACGACGTCGAAGCCGTTGATAACCGCCGTGCCGGTGGTCGGTTGCAGTACGGTGCTGAGTATCCGTAGCGCCGTGGTCTTCCCGGCGCCGTTGGGTCCCAGCAGTCCATACACCTCGCCCCCCTTGGCCGTGAACGACAAGTCGTCGAGCGCTACGAACGGACCGCGATGCAAATCGGCGTAGACCTTGCTGAGATGGCGGACTTCGATCATTAATTCATTTAGCCCCCGGTCACTGACCGGGGGCTAATTGGCGCCAGGGGTGAGCGCGGGGGAACGCTATCCCCAAGCTTACCAGCGAAGCCCCCAACTGTCGACGCAAGTGACAGCCGCGACTCAGCTTACGACGGGAAGCGCATGCAGATTGGAACGACTGTGCGGATGAACCGACGTCGCCGCAGCGGATTCGTCGATCAGGTCGTAAAAGACATTCCGCTGCCGGGGCACATACCCCAGTTCCGCGATGGCGCCGCGAATCTCTTCGAGCGTGAGGTGATACACGGTCCCCGCCTCCGCAACCACGTTCTCCTCGATCATCAGCGAGCCCATGTCGTTCGCGCCGTACAGCAGCGCAAGCTGCCCCACCTTGCGGCCCTGCGTCACCCAGCTCGATTGGAAGTTCGCGAAGTTGTCGAGATACAGCCGAGCGACCGCATTTGTCTTCAAATACTCGAACGACCCGGTTGGCGGCACGGCCGCCATGTCGGTGTGTTCCGGCTGGAACGTCCAGCAGATAAACGCCGTGAAGCCGCCGGTCTCGTCCTGCAACTGGCGAAGTCGATCCAAATGCTCGATCCGTTCGGCGAGCGTCTCGATGTGGCCGAACATCATCGTCGCCGTGCTGCGGCCACCCAGTTCGTGCCACACGCGGTTCACGTCGAGCCAGTCGTCGGTCATCACCTTGCCGCGCGTCATCGCGGCGCGAACGCGATCGACCAAGATTTCCGCCCCGCCGCCGGGCAGGCTGCCTAGTCCCGCCGCCTTCAGCCGCTCCAGCACCGTCCGCAGCGGCAGCTTCGACACCTTCGTGAAGTGATAAATCTCCGGCGGGCTGAAGCCGTGAATGTTCACCTGGGGGAAACGCTCTTTGATCGCCCGCAGTAAGTCCTCATACCACTCGATCTTGAAATCGGGATGCAGTCCGCCCTGCATCAGAATCTGATCGCCGCCGAGCGCGACCGTCTCGTCGATCTTCTCAAAAATCACCTCGCGATCCAGAACGTATCCCTCCGCCGAATTTGGGCTACGGTAGAACGCGCAGAAGTCGCACACCGCGGTGCAGATGTTCGTGTAGTTGATGTTGCGATCGATGTTATACGTGCGGTAGTTCTCCGGATGCAGCCGCAGCGTCACCTCGTTCGCCGCGCGGCCCAGCGCCGCCAGGTCGCGCGACTCCAGCAGGCGCAATCCTTCCGCGGGGCTCAGCCGCTCGCCGGCGACCGCCTTGTCCAACAGACTGTTAATGCTCAACGGTGCAATCATCGAATCGCAATTGAAGGTTGTTGGAGATCAGCCCCAGCGCCGCCGCCCGACGAAAGTAAAAATCAAGCCCCTGTCGCGCGCGTTCGTCCAGAAAAAAGTTCAGATTGTCGCGCAGATACGCGAGCACAAGGTCGCGCGGCAAATTCATGGCCGCCGCTTGCTCATCGGCAATTGTTTCCAGATCCCGCCGTCCCTGGTCCCGGGCCGCTTCCAGCGCCGGCTCCGCTTGTAGCGTATCGACGCCCGGCCGAGTCGCCCATACGGCGAACACAAACGGCAACCCCGTCGAGCGTACCCACTCCTCGCCCAAATCCCAAGACTCGCAAAAGCTAGCCGACGGCGCTCGGATCGCCCGATCTCCAATCACCAGCACCGCATCCGCGTCGGCCTCCAGCGGCGAAACTTCAAGGGGCAACACTTCAATCCGCGGCCGCACGCCAAACCTGTCGGCCAGCAGTATCTGAGCCAGCACCGCGCTGGTTCGCGAGCCTTCATCCAGCGCCAGCGACGCCACCCGAGCGGGCGGCTTGCGGAACAGCACCTTCACGCTCAGGACCGGCCCGCGGCAGCCGATGCAGGCGTTCGACACGATCGTCCACTCGGGATGCCGAACCAATTCGATGCACGGCGCCAGCGCGATATCGAGGTTGGCGTCGGCCAACTCGTCGGCGAGCCGGCTCGGATGATCGAACGAAAGCTCCGCCCCCGGCAAGAGCTCCGGCAACCCGCGCACCAGCGGAACCGTGTTCAGATATGTGACGGCGCCAATCCGTAGAGGTCGCTCGTCGTCGGCGTCGTTAGCAGTCATGTTCGGCGAGGAAGCGACAATGGCGGTCGCGCGGGGGATTGGCGATCGCGTAGTGGGATGCGTCATTCTGAGCGCAGCGAAGAATCTGAACTCTCGATAGATCCTTCGCTGCGCTCAGGATGACGGTGGGCTGTGCCTAGTTGAATGCGGGCCTTTGCATAGACCCTCATTATAGAAGTCCGCATGCAGCCCGCCTAGGTTCACACCGACTTGGTAGTGGGTCTGTTTGCGAAGTGGATGGGGTCGGGAGTCTTTTGCAACTAGGAAGTTTCCCGGCGAAAAACGC
>JBGSYU010000361.1:0-5837 GCA_041750715.1 Lacipirellula sp. | reverse complement strand
CAGCAGCGCGATATTGCACATGTGCCCGAATCGCGTGCGGCCGATCCATGGCATCAGGAACAGCACGGCGAGGATGACGCCGGGGATGATGAAGGCGCCCCATAGTTCGAGCTGACCGGGGAACCATTTGAGAAACTGGAATAGAAACAGGAAGTACCATTCGGGGCGGGCGGCGTCGTAGGGGTTGGCCGGGTCGGCGGGGGCGGTTAGCTCGGCGCCGCCGAAGTAAATGGCGAGTCCCAGCACGACGGCGAGCACGGCGAGCGCGGCAACCGCGTCTTTGAGCACCTGATCGGGCCAGAAGGTCTTATCCTCGCCGCGATGCGGAACGCGGGCGTGGATGCCGTGCCGGCGGAATAGCGCCAGGTGCAACGTGAGAAACATCACCAGCAGTCCCGGCAACACGCCTGCGTGCAGGGCGAAAAACCGAGTAAGCGTCAGATGCCCGTACTCGCTGCCGCCGACGGCCAGCTTCTTCACGTCGGGCCCGACGATGGGCGCCTGGCTCGCCAGATTCGTCCCGACGCTGGTGGCCCAGTAGCCCTTCTGGTCCCACGGCAGCAAATATCCGGTCAGGGCCAGCCCTAAGACGATGAGCATCAGGACCAGGCCGAGGACGAAATTCAATTCGCGCGGCGCCCGGTAGGCCCCATCCCACACCACCTGCAAGAAGTGCAGCGCCAAGAGGACGACCATCGCGCTGGCCATGAAGTGGTGAATCCCGCGTAGCAGCCAGCCGCCGGTCATTTCGCGCTGAATGTAGAACACGCTTTCCCAAGCAGTCTGCGTGCTGGGGCTGTAGGCCATCCACAGGAAGACGCCGGTGATGACCTGCGTCATGAACGCGACGACCAGCGTGCTACCCCACACATACCGCCACCGCGCCCCGCCGGGGATCGGCTCGTAGAGCATGGCTTGCATGATCTTGCGGATGCCGGCTCGGTCGTCGAGCCAATCGCCTACCGCTCGGCCAAACGAAATCATGTCGTTGGTACTCGCTCTGCGTGGCCGGTTTGGAAGTCGAGAAAAGTGATCCAGACTTCGGCGAGTTGCTCGCCGTCGGCGGTTTTTACTTGGCGGATTTCTACCGGCAACTCGTCCATGCCGCGAGGGGCGACTTCGGCGTCGCCGTTTACGCGCGAGCCGTCGAGGTTGAACGCGCTGGTGTGGCACGGGCACAGAAACACCTTGGCGCCGGGCGTGTAGCCGATGAAGCATCCAGCGTGCGGGCACTTGGCTGTGAAGGCGGTCGGCTTGGCTTCGCCGGCTTTGCGGATGAGGTACACGGCGCCGATGCGCTGGGCGGGGTAGCGCGTCCACGCATCCTCCCGATCCGCCAGTACAGGAAAAGAACGCGGCATGCCGTCGGCGGGGATTTGGTCGAGCAGCGCGATGCGGACTTTAGACGACTGGCTCTTGCGAAACAGCGGCGTGAGGAACGACGCGATGCCGACGCCGATGGGGGTAAGCACCGCGACGCCGCCGGCAATCACGGCGGCCACAGCGGCGAAAAAGGATCGGCGGTTTTTGGGCGCGGAGTGCGACTCGGCCGAGTCGGACGGCGGCTGTGGCGAGGTGTTCATCGAGAATATAGCCCGGCCATCCTGGCCGGAAGTGTTGCGACCCGTAAGGAAGACGCACTGCGTCGAGCCTGAGCGTCGTTGGCGGCTAGCGAGCCAGGATGGCTCGGCTATTTATCTTACCCGCGGCATTCTTTCATGGCTGCGCGCATCGCGTCAAGAACGGCCTGCTGCGCTTCGAGCCGCGGCCCCGGAAAGGTCACGCCCGCCGCCTGGCGATGGCCGCCGCCGCCGAAGAGTGCAGCCACTTCGTTGACGTTGAATTCACTTCGGCTGCGCAGGCTCACCTTGGTCACTTCGGGTTCCAGCTCGACGAATAGCACGGCCGCCTCGACGCCCTTTACCGTAAGCAGCATGTTGATGACGTCCTCGGTATCGGTGCGCTGGGCGCCGCACTCGCGGAAGTCGGCAGCCGTGACATAGGTCCACAGCATTCGGTCGCCGCAGTCGGCTTTGACGTGGTCGAGAATCCGACCGCGCAGGTGCAGCCGACCCAAACTGTGTTGCTCGAAAAGCTGAGCGAAGGTATTTGCCGGGCTCGCCCCGGCGGCGGTCAGCTTCGCCAGCGCCGTGAACGTGTCCGCCGTCACCGAGGAAAACCTGAACCAGCCCGTGTCGGTCGCGATCGCCGCGAACAGCGGTTCGGCGATCGGCGGCGTGACGTCGACGCCCATGGCCTCGGCCACCTGCAGGATGAGCCGGCCTGTCGCCTCGGCGCGATCGTCCTTGAAGATCAACGCATTCATATCGTCCTCGCTCACATGGTGATCGATCACTACGCGAACGCCCGGGAAGGTGCGCAGCACGTCGCCCATGGGGCCCAACTGCATCCAGGCGCTGGTGTCGACGACGATCATCGCATCGAACGCCCGCAGCACCTCCGCCGGTACGGTCGAGCCGAGCACGCCGACGCGGTTGTCGGGGTCCATGAACTGAATATGGTCGGGCACCTCGTCGCTATTGACGATGGCCACGGTCTTGCCGAGCGACTCCAGAATGCGGGCCAGCGCGATCTCGCTGCCGATGGCGTCGCAGTCGGCGCGCATGTGGCTGGTGATAATGAAGCGGTTGCGCTGCTGAACTACTTCCAGCAACGGCCGCCAGTCGATTCCCATGGAGGATCCCTTACTTCAAAAAAAAGCGCGCGATTCGCAGGCGACAATCTCCCGAACCAGCTCTATATCGCGGCTTAGCTGAGCGACTAACTCG
Source organism: Lacipirellula sp. (assembly GCA_041750715.1). Classification (GTDB taxonomy): domain Bacteria; phylum Planctomycetota; class Planctomycetia; order Pirellulales; family Lacipirellulaceae; genus Lacipirellula. The sequence goes on along the minus strand of JBGSYU010000361.1, from coordinate 3,048 downwards.
TCCTTCGAGCCGAAGGATGTCACGTCTCGTAGTCTAGCAAGAAAATCGACCTCGAGCGGTTCGCCGTAGAGAACCAGCTCGCGGTCGATAATGTGGACCTCGACCTTCAGGGCGTGCTCGCCGAACGTTGGATTGGGGCCGATGTTGCTGGCCGCTGCGAACGCTTCGGCGCCGATCCAGGCGCGGCCTGCGAAGACGCCAGCGGCCGGCAGGAGCGTGTCGATCGCTTCCAGGTTGGCCGTGGGGAAGCCGAGTTGGGCGCCCCGCCCTGCCCCGTGCGTCACCATCCCGCGAATGCGATAGGGGTGCGTCAGCATCTTCGCCGCCGCCGCGACGTCGCCCTGGGCGATCCGCCGGCGGCAAACGGAACTCGACACCAGCTCTCCGTTCAGCACCAGCGGTTCGACGACGTCGAGCGTCAACCCAGCCGCCTCCGTCAGGGCTCGCAGCAGTTCGACGTTTCCTTCGCGGTCATGTCCAAAGTAGAAGTTGGGGCCTTCGACCATCGCTCTCGCGGCGAGGGCGTCGACGACGATCCGCTCGAAAAACTCCGGGGCCGTCAACTGCAGCAGCTTCAGGTCAGTCGGATAGGCGACGATCCAATCGACGCCCTGCTCCTTCAGGAGTTGGGCCTTCCGCTCGGTCCACGTCAGCGGCGGCGGCGACTCGTCGGGACGCAAGAGCCGCACCGGATGCGGGTCGAACGTGAAGACGATCGCCGGCCCGTCGACCTCGCGGGCGCGCTGAAGCAGCCGCTCGACGATTCGCCGATGGCCCAAATGCACGCCATCGAAATTGCCGATGCTCACGGCCCCGCCGCGGGCGGCGTCGGGCAACTGCTCGAGATGGCGAATAATCGGCACGCGCGGCGGGCTCAAAATCTCGCGGAGGGATTGGCCAGGACGTCCTTGGGCGATTCCGCGATTATTCCGCTCGCAGCGTCATCGGTCAACAACGCGAACGCCATCCGTATCCACGTCAGGTGGAAGAGCTTAGGACGAAAATGCCCGCCTTGACTGGCAGGAGCTATCCGCGGCACAATGGGTGACTTGTAGGTTGGCGTCGGGGCGGAGCAGTCCGCACGCCATCGCATATGTCCGCCACGTTAGCGTAGCTTCAATTGGCAGAGCACCGCATTCGTAATGCAAAAATCGTCCCATCTGCGATACCCTCAATACTGCGGTAATCGCCTTATTTCTTAGGCTGAAAAGCAAATCTTCTGCTTGTTGAAAAGCAGGCGGAAAGGCGTGCAAATAGTTGTCAGCGGGTGTTATGACACCCGCACGCCTGTTGGGCTGAACCAGTGGGGCATGGCGCGGAAGCATCAGCTCGCAACAGCACGCGGCACAGCACATCCCGCTTGCTTCAACACAAGGTCCGTCGCCCCCGCCTCCTTTTCCGACGAGTAGGCGGTCCGCCGCACCGCACCCGCAGGTGCGCCCGCACGTTCTCCCGTGGAATGCCCCCATTTTTAGTACCACGGGTTATGAGAGTACGGGTTGGGTAACAGGTAAGCCTTCCGTAGGAAGTCGGTTGTGCTGCTGGAGCGCAGGCGCAGCCGGAGCGGAAGCAGCACAACCGGCGGCGAATTCGGCCGGCGTTCGATTACCAAGAGCACTATGGGGCCGATGATGGTTGTAGTCACTTCGCCAATTCTCGGCCAGCGACTGGGCCGCCGCCACGTTCTCGAACACCTCGGCGTCGAGCAACTCGCTCCGCTGTCGGCCGAGGTTGGTTCCGGCAGTATTGTCGTCGGTCTCCCCCCTCATTTAGGGCTGTCTTGACTTGCGACCCAGACGCCGCCGTAAGCCCATTCAACTTCCGCCTTACGCAGCTTCGCGGTGACATGCTCCGTCGAACTCTTATTCCTTTGCGGCATGGCCTCACTTGAACACGACCACCAGTACTAGACGGGCGTACGTCGAGTCCAAAACTGTCCTATGCGGCGGATTCCGTAGTTGGGAACTGCGAGGTTCACACTATCCAAACGACGATCGTAATGTGATTTCAGGCTTCATTTCTCCGCCCATCCGAGAGCGACCCCGCTGGGTGCCGTCGAAAAAAGCAGAAAAAACCTAGCATCTCGAAGAACTCCGCTCTAAGTTGGCGGACGTTTGAATCTATTTGGGTAGCACTAACGACACGCCCATTTTGGCCGTGGAGGTTTTCTTGCCGTCTCCATCCTTGAAGGGCATTCTGCTTCGACTTCCCACGGAACCCGGCGCGAGGCTGGGATTCGCCTCGGACGCGTTGCCTGCTTTAGGCGGCCTGGAGTTGGAGCCGCTTTTCAGCACGTCGTCACCCCGCGATTCGCTGGCGGCCGGCGTCGCGCCGGCGGCAGATGCGCAGCGCCATTGGTATGTGGCGCGACCGAGAGGCGCAAGCCTCGACGGCGCCAATCCATGGAACGCCGCTCACGACGCCTTGGACGCGATGACTTCTAGCGTTGGCGCTAAAGGCAGCTCTGCGCCCGACCGCATTGAGCCCGATCTTCTTCAACAGTGGCCGTAGGAGAACGGATCGTCGCGTGGATTAGAGAATTTGCCCGCCGTGGAACGTAAGTGCGAGTTTGAAGATCAAGATGGTTCCCTCCCCTCGAGACCGGTCGACTTCGCTTGGCATCTGGGAACGTCGTTTTCACAACTCCATTCCGCGCGGGATACCGCTTCGACGGGGGCATCCACCGTCCGTATCGTGCATCTCGACACGGGTTACGACCCGAGTCATCAGCCGTTTCCCGACGACCGAATAGAGCTCGACCGCCAGAAGAACTTTATCGACGAAGCTCTAATTCTACAGCGCTAGATTGGTATTGCTTGCAAAGGCGGGATGGGTGAGATTTGTAGCGTCGCAGGGGGGCGACGTCGAGCGTGGAGTGCTGTCATGGATGGCGATCGGATTCGTCGCTTGAAGCCGGAGCTGACTCGTTACTTGCGTCAATTTGACGACTGCTTTGCGCGGCGGGACACGCGGGCTCACTTTCCGGTGTACGTCGAGGGGCAACTCTCCGAACTGCCCGCCAAGAGCTGCGAGCCGATGGCGCTGGCG
>JBGSYU010000360.1:0-5434 GCA_041750715.1 Lacipirellula sp. | reverse complement strand
CTGCCGCATTTTGCGCCGCGGGCGAAGCGGGTGTTGTGCCTGTTTCAGTCGGAGGGCTTTTCGCATGTCGATTTGTTCGATAACAAGCTGAGCCTCGCCGCCAATCATGGGAAGGAGTTGCCGCCCTCGGTGAAGGGCGATCAGCGGCTTACCGGTATGACCTCGGGCCAGGCCGCCTATCCGGTGGTCGCGCCGTTGTGGCCGGGGCGGCTGTGCGGCCAGCAGCAGACGTGGATGAGCGATCTGTTGCCGCACATGCAATCGATCGCCGACGAACTGTGCATCGTGAAGTCGATGTACACCGAGGCGATTAACCACGATCCGGCCATCACGTTTATGAACACCGGCAACCAGCAGCCGGGCTACGCCAGCATGGGCGCGTGGGTGAGCTACGGACTGGGCAGCGCGAACGAGAACCTGCCGACGTTCATCGCGATGGTGTCGCAAGGTTCGGGGAAGAACCCCGGGCAGCCGATTTTTTCGCGGCTGTGGGGCAGCGGGTTTTTGCCGTCGTCGCATCAGGGGGTGGGGCTGCGGCCGGGGGCGAGCCCGGTGCTGTACCTGCAAGACCCGCCGGGGACCGACCGCGTGCAGCGGCGAGCGATGCTCGATGATCTGGCCCATTTGAATCACCTGCGGGCCCGCGAACTAGGCGATCCGGAAACGCTCGCGCGAATCGACGCCTACGAGATGGCGTTCCGCATGCAGACGTCGGTGCCCGAGCTGACCGACACCAGCGATGAAACGGCGGCCACGCTGGCCGACTATGGCCCTGAAGTGGCGAAGCCGGGCAGTTACGCGGCGAACTGCTTGCTGGCGCGGCGGCTGCTAGAGCGGGACGTGCGGTTCGTGCAACTCTTCCACCGCGGGTGGGATCAGCATGTCGCCATCAAGCGGCAACTCCCGAACCAGTGCCACGACGTCGACCAGCCGACGGCGGCGCTGATTAAGGACCTGCGGCAGCGCGGGCTGCTGGAAGACACGCTGGTCGTCTTTGCCACCGAGTTCGGCCGCACGGTGTTCAGCCAAGGCGCCCTGGGCGACCCCGGCATGGGCCGCGACCACCACGGCCGCTGCTTCACCGTGTGGCTCGCCGGCGCGGGCGTGAAGCGGGGCATCGAGTACGGCAAGACCGACGACTTCTGCTACAACATCGTGGAGAATCCGGTCCACCTGCGCGACCTGCACGCAACGATTCTGCACTGTCTGGGTATCGACCACGCGCGGTTCACGTTCCCATTCCGCGGGCTGGATACGCGGCTGACGGGCGTGGAGGAGGCGCATGTGGTGGAGGAGATTCTGGCGTGACGCCCGTTTTAGCCCCGGCCTGTGGCCGGGGGTCGCGTTGCGTGCGTGAAAGGCGTTGTGTGATGCGAGCTTACCCCCGGCCAGAGGCCGGGGCTGAAAGGAGACGCTTTACCGCAGCGACGCGAGATCGGGCGGGTAGACGTCGAAGTAAACGCCGCCTGCCGCTTTGCCGGCGGCGATGCCGTCCATCACGTCGCGTGAGCCGAACCGGCGTGTGTTGTTCGCGGCGGCGCACACCATTTCGAACCCGACGCGCACCCGGGCCTTCGCTTCGCTGGCGATGAATGCATGGTGCGGGGCGTGCGGGTTGGTCGTCGCCTTCAGGGCGTTGTGCTGGAGCGTGAGCCGCTCGCCGAGCGCCTGCTTACCGTGGGTTGTCACGTCGCCGAGATAACCCAGCGCCGGCGGCTTGACGCTGATCGACAGGATGCATGCCGTCTCGGGGAAGGCGTTGCCGTAGGCGTCGATCGACGAGGCCCACGCCTTCGCCATGGCGCCAGCACTGTAGCCGGCGGCGCTTTCAATGCCCGGCGCCGGGTGCATCTCGGCGCTGGGGAAGGTCGGCCCGGTGATGTGAACGCCGACGAGCAGCGGGTCGAGCGCGTATTTCTTGCCAAGCTCCGCGACCAGGGCGCCGTAGTGTTCCGCCAACTCCGGGGACCAGGGCACGGGCGCCCCGCGATGCCAGGCGCCGCCGATCCACGGGGGCGAACAACCGGCGCCGGTCATGACCAAGATCTTGTACGGTTTACCGACTTTTCTACAACGTTCGACGTGTTCCTCGAGAAAGCTGAAATCGAACGCATCAGCGCCCGTGTGCAGCCACGCCCATCGCGCGCGGATGGTGAGGCCAGCGACGTGCGGCAGCGTCAATTGCTTATCGGTGATAAGCCGTTTTCCCGCTAGGACGGCCGGATCGCCCGGTTGCAGCGCGAAGTAGCCACTCAGAGGGTGGAGCGGGGTGGATTCTGGCTGTTGGGCGTGCGTGCGTTGGGGAACGGGAAGTAAGAGCAGGAGCAGAAGGAGTGAGGGCAGGCGAGGTGGGGCGATGAGCGCGGGCATTTTGAAATATCTGAGGGTATCCGGGAATTCAGAACGAAAGCTCCCGGCAGAGCTGGTGGCTTTCAACGGAACGAATTCCCGGACGCCCTCAAATAACTGGGCCGGTCTTCTAGATTCTTCGCTTCGCTCAGCATGACAAATCTCACGCGGCGCGGCGGGCTTTCTTGCGCTTCGCGTTGGGGCGGTTCTTGCCTTTGCGGGGTCGATCGTCGTCCTCGACGCTGACGTTGACCGTCGGCAGCTTGGCGTCCACGTCGCTCCGCCAGGCGAGGAGCATGCCGTGCAATCGCTTGGCCGTCGCCGGTTCGTCGGCCGCCAGGTCGTGCTGCTCGCCCACGTCTTGCTGGAGATTGTACAGTTCGAGCGTGCCGTCTTCGAGGTTCTCGCGGAGCTTCCAATCGCCGGCGCGGACGACGCTCACCGGCTTGCTGCGCCAGGCGCCCGCTCCAGCGCCGAGGTAGCCGGGGAAGTGCCAGTAGATGGCGTTGCGATCGAGCACGTCCATAGCGCCGGTGAGCAGCGGGGCGTAACTGACGCCGTCGAGCGTAGTGTCGGCGGGCAACTCGGCGCCGGCGATTTCCGCCAGGCTGGGATAAGCGTCGACCGTGATGATGGGCGTGGCGTTGGTTTGGCCCGGTTCGACGACGCCCGGCCAGCGGAAGATATACGGAACGCGGACGCCGCCTTCGTAGTATGTTCCCTTGCCGCCCTTGAGCGGCGCATTGCTAGTGACGCCGTCTTTGGCAAGCCCGACGCTCTTGTAGCTCCCGACGCCGCCGTTATCGCTGGTAAACACGACGAGCGTGTTGTCGTCCAGTTCAAGCGCCGCGAGGGTCGCGAGGATTCGACCGACGCTTTCGTCGACGCTGGCGATCATCGCCGCATAGGGGGCGCTAGCGTGCCCGCCGACGGGCGACTTCGATTGGAATCGCGCGATCAACTCCGGCTTCGCCTCGTACGGGGAATGCACGCCGAAGTGCGGAAGGTAGAGGAAGAACGGCTCCGCTTTATGCCGCTCGATGAAATCGACCGCGCGATCGGTTAGAAAATCGGCCAGGTACTGGTCCTTAGGATGGTCTGCGGGCGGGTCGGTCCGGAAATTGAAATGTACGCCCGAGGACTCGATGGCTTCGTCGAAGCCGCGCTGCGAGGGATGATGGGCCTCGTCGTTTCCCAAGTGCCACTTGCCGAACATGCCGGTGGCGTAACCGGACTTCTTGAGCGTATCGGCGATCGTGACCTTGTCCAGCGGCAACGTCGTCACGTTGTCGACGGGCCGTAGTGGACGGCTCCGCCAGTTGAAGCGGTCGATGTTGCCGACGGTGTACACGCCCGTGCGCGGTCCGTATTGTCCGCTGACCAGGGCGGCCCGCGTGGGCTGACAATTCGAGCCGCAGGCGTAGCCGTTGGTGAAGCGAACACCTTCGGCGGCGAGCCGATCGATGTTCGGGGTCTCGTAGAACTTGCTGCCGTAGCAGGCGAGGTCGGTGTAACCGAGATCGTCCGCCATAATGTAAATTATGTTGGTTCGCTTCGGCGCCTCGGCGAAAGCGATAGCGGTAGAGCAAATAGCGGCGATCAACCCTAGCGAAAATCTCATGGAGGGGGTCCGTTCGGCGTTGCGAAGACGAAAGTCATCTCGCCGCATTGTACCTGGTAGGGGGCGGCGGGTCATTTCCCCAGGCGCGGGTAGTTTGCTCGTTTCGAGAGCAGACTGCCACGCGCGCGGCCCCGCAAGTGTTGGGGAACGTTAAGCCGTACGCCGTTAAGCCGCCAGCGGCTGCATGGCGGGCGATTTGCGGGCGGCGAGCGAGAGCATAATCCAGGCCCAGCCGTTGAGGATGAGGTCGATGCCGACGAACAGGCCGATGACCCACAGGCCGGAGATGGGCCATTGCTTGTAGATCAGCAGCCCGGCGAGCAGGGTGACGGCGCCGTTGAGCAGCACCCAGCCCCATCCGGTAAAGCGCTCGCTCAACGAGAACACGATGCGTATGGCGCCGCTGACGATGAGAAAGACGGCGATGATGAAGGTCAACTGTATGGCGCTGTTGAGCGGCTGGTCGATAATCATGAAGCCGACGATCGTGTAGAGGATGCCCATCAGCAGATGGATCAGCATGCCGCTCCAGCGGCCGGCGGAGAAGGAGCTGACGACCACGGCGATGCCGCTGGCGAGCATGAAGAAGCCGAACATCCAGGTGACCGCGACCGTCACGGTCGCGATGCAGGCGGAGCCGATGGCGATCGTGCCGAAGACGACCATCGCGATGCCTAGCGCCAAGAACCACTGCCAATGCTCGCGGAGCGCCTGCAACTCTTGCGTCTTCGACGGATACGTTTGCATCGTGGATGAGGGGCTCATGGTTTTCTCTTCGGGGTAGGGGACGTTGGTTGAGACAGCCGCCAAAGGCGCCACTGCTTGCCGCCGGGCGACTGCAGTAGGGCAACTCTTAAAGGCTAGTTCAAGGGTGGGTGGGAATCAACAATTTTTTTGGCGGCAAACTATTGACGACGGCGCTCCCAACGAGCCGCTTGCAGCCCCGGCCTTTGGCCGGGGGTCGGCCTCCACCAGTACCGGGGTTGCGCGCGCATGGTGCATGACCCCCGGGCAGAGCCCGGGGCTACAAGCTGCGCTATCGCGAGATCGTGCCGTGAAGACACAAAAAACGCCCTCCGGCCTGCCGGCCGAAGGGCTCGTTCTAAAGCAGATGGTTAGTCGGGATAACTGTCCCTCATTTGAACCATTGATTGAGGCGATCGTCGAAACCGTATTGTCACGAACTGCCGAAAGCGTCGGGGCAACTCGAGTGTTGCGATTATCTGCGTAGTCAGTGATCGCCGCCTACCACGACGCGAAGTCGATAATAACCCGTCCGGGCCGCCCCTGCAAACTCAACGATTCCCGCGTCCTTGAGGGCCGTTAGGTCGCGTTGGGCGGTCTTCACGGAGCACGAAAAGCGCCGAGCCACCTCTGGTGCCTTTAGTTGCACGCCGCCTCTTAACTGTTCCAGAATCCACGACCGGCGAGCCTTCGCCGGGGCATCAGGGACATCACGGACAG
>JBGSYU010000359.1:0-2105 GCA_041750715.1 Lacipirellula sp. | reverse complement strand
CAGCGGCAGCTCGCTACCGTTCGCCCACTTGGCGGAAGCCAGAACGCTCTGCTAGCGAGCGCCCTGGGCCCCGAAGGCATTGCGCCGAGATAACGGTTTCTTTGGCGCCGCCGTGTCTCGGTGCATGCGGACGTTTGGCTTGCGGTCACCGGCCGCGCTGCGACCGCGAGTTTCGCAAGCGGTCCTTCGAAGAGTGTAATCCGCTCCATGTAGTCGGCGGCGCGCACCAGTCGATGCTCATTCACGGATGTGAGTTCATTTCGTGGATGCGGGACTGGAGTCAACTATGACACGTGGAATTGTCGGAATAGCGGCGTCAGGGCTTAGTGGTATTGCTGGGCGGGACGACGCTACGGGCTCAGGATAATCCGACGCCCGAGATCTAGTGGGTTCATTCCCCGCAAAAAGCGGTGGCCATGACCCAGGAACTGCGAACGCCCATTTTGGCCTTCGTGACATCGGAGAATTGTGGTTACTGTCGAAGGATGGAACAGGAGACCTGGACGAACCGCGACATCATCGCTCGGGTGGAGGCGAGTTTTACACCGCTGAAACTCAATGCCGGACGGGACGGTCGCCTCGTCGCGGCGCTCGGAATTCGCAGTTTTCCGACGACAGTAGTTTTCACGCCGGAGGGCGAGATTATTACCGGCGCTCCCGGATTCATGCCCCCGAACCGTCTCTCAGGGCTGCTCCGCTCTGCCCTGCGTCCGGCTGCCACTCTTCAACCGTTGCCCCCAACGGAGTGATGGCGGGGCGGGCGGCCGATGCATCCACCTCAAAGCCTCCTTGCTGTGGGCATGGCCGCGCGCTGCCGCTTGTTGATTGACATCTGTCAGCGGGGGCATTTGCCTGACTCTTCCGCGTCGTGCGAGCCAGATTCCGCACACGAGCGCCTGAATGGCCGGAAAGTCGACGGCGGTCGCGATGACGAAACCGCAACGATGCCAGAAGTAGCGATGCTGCCACTCTCCCGCGTGCGGGAGCCAGGACACCGATTCATGCACCACGACGCCGGAAAGGCCGATGAATCCAGCGAGAGCGACGCCAACGCCGAGTCGGATTTTCGTTCGCGAATGAATGCCCGGCGATCGGGCGATCGCTGCCACAGGAGCGAGCAGGACTAGCAACCACGACAAGTGGCATGCCAAAAGCGCCTGCAGCGGCGGCCCACAGCCCCATGTTCCGCATAGGAAGTGGCCCCAGTCGCCGGGCAAGTTGCGAATTGACAGAGCGCCCCAAAGAAGGGCCGCCCAAATCGAAGTCAAAAGGCCGAGTCGCAACCCGTTCATCGTGCTGCCGTAAAAATGGGGGGGACGATCAACGAAGCATGTCGGCCCGTGGACAGAGGCTATGCCAACTCCTTGTCACAGTCGCCGTCTTCACAGTCGCCGTCAGCCAACGCCTTTTTGCCGGAACCATCGTCCTTGTCGTCGTCGTCAACGACAGCGGCAATCGCGGCGATGGGCGAGACGCTTACTGCTGGTAGAACGTCGCCTAGGATGTGCGAGGGCGAGCCCAGTTCTGCCAACAGCAACATTCTCGTAGCAATCATGCGAACTCCTCAAACGAGTAATGGTAGGAATGCAAACGCCGCTGCCATCAACTGCGACATTCGCAAAAACACAACATTTGCAAGACTACCGCAGTCCGACCGGCGATTCCGTGAAACACCACACAGTCCCTGCGCCAGGGCTCGTGGCGGAGTGTAGCCGACCTCACAGTTCTCGTCGCTCTCGTGCGTTAGGATCAAGGCATGGCGTCGGCAGCGTCATGACGGTCATCTTCTCCCGGGGTCGAGCAGAGTGGAGGTTGCCTCGATGGGCGATACGCCAGAAAAGGCAGACGGCGACGATGGCGACTGCCTTCGCGCCTTGGATCCATCGGTCGTTTCCTGGACGAAGGTCCTCCCCGTTGGGAAACGCCGGATCCGTGTTTGGAGATTGTTCGGCATGGCGCTGCCCGTCGCCTTTTTCGCGGCCATTGCCATCGCCTATTGGGCCGAGCGCCGCAGCGCCGCGGGTGCTCCTGGTACACCGACGGGAAGTCAGAGAACATCGGCCAACCTCGGCGACGCATTTGACCTGTCCGCGGCGAGGATCCCG
>JBGSYU010000358.1:0-3082 GCA_041750715.1 Lacipirellula sp. | reverse complement strand
ATTGGAAATGAAAAAGGCGTTGACCGCTTAAGCGGTCAACGCCTGGACGTTTTTGTTCAATCGAGCTAGTTCCCCGCTCCCTGCATCTGGGACTGCCTGGCGCCCATGCCGATGGCGCGCAGCACGCCTTCCTCGGCTTCGATTCGCATGCGGATGCCGTTTTCGATCGGCTGGGCGTTGATGCGGACGTGGTCGCGACCAGCCGCTTCGTTCTGGAGCATATCGGCGATCATTGCGATCTGCGGCTTGTCGTCCTCGTCGGCAAAGCCCTGGGCGGCGTTCATGATCTGGCCCAGGGCGACCGACATTTCCATGGGAACCGTCGCCTTGGCGGGGCTGGCGGCCGAGTCGTCGATGATCTTCTTGACGGCGTCGAGGGCGTCGCGGCCCATGGCGAAATAGACGGCCTTCTCGCCGATGCCGACGGCCATGTTCAGCGTATCGCCGAAGACCTTGCGAGCGGCCTGGTCGTCGTCGTCATCGCCTTCGATCGGGATCGAGGCGGTGTGGAAGGTGACGTCTTCATGCTTTTCGGCCGACCACTTGACGTCGGCCTCTTCAATCTTCTCAGGCTTCTCGGCTTTGGCGCCGTCCACGATTTTCTTGAGGCCGCTTTCCACCTTGGCAGGATCGGCGACGAAGGCGCCGGCGACAAACGTGACCGCGTCGGGGGCCATTTCAAGCGAGGCGCCGCCGTCGATCGCGCCGGCTTGCAGCGTCGCCTTCAAGGCGTCGATGAAGTCGTTGACGCCTGCTTTAACCTGCGTCTTCGCCTCGTCGTTGTTGAGCTCGTCGTCATCGTCGTCGATCGCCTTGGCGGCTTGCATGCGGAGCGTTTCGACCATCTGGTCGAGCTGCGCGGCGTCGGCGCCGGTCATTTTTGAGGAGACGGTGAGCGACATCGCGGCTTCCGGCTGAATGAAGCCGGCGAAGTTCGTGGTGACGTTGCTATTGGCGGCGACGTCGGCGGCCAGCTTCGTGCCGGGGACGGCGGTGTAGGCGAAGTCGATGAAGGCGCGTTGCTGCTCGCCGTCGACGGACATGCCAAAGGTGAACTGGTCGAGCTCGTTGATGAATCGCTTCAGTTCTTCGAGTTGGACGGCGACTTGCTCTTCGCGAGCCTTATATTCTTCGTCGGTTTCGTCGTCCGTGCGAGTCATGCCTTGCTGGGCGCCTTGGCTCATGGCGTCGATCGCCTGCTGGCGGTAGGTCTCGGGCATGTTCTGCATGTGAACGCGGAAGGCTAGGTCGTACTCCTCGGCCAGCTTGCCGAGCGTGGCGGCGGGGTCGACGGGGATCGCCTCGAGCATTTGCGGCATCATGCTGATGAGCGCCCAGCCGCCGGCGTTCTTGACGAACAGGTTCTGGCCGTTGGGCCCCGTGAGCTGCTGCAGTCCGTTCTCCGCCTCGGCGACGGTGATGCCAAAACCCTTCGCCACGTCGAGCAAGGCGTTCAGGTCGGTGACCGGCACGCACACGGCGCCGGTGGGCATCTCGCCGTCGGTCTGCACGATCACCCCGATCGGCTTGGTACGGTCGAGACCGGCGAGGCCCTTATTCTGCGTGAACATCTGCAGGGTCTGCTCGACCATCTTCGAGGCATCCGGCTGACCGGCGAGGCTACCGATGAAGTCGACGTCGCCCATCAACTCGTCGATGCTCGAGAAGACGACCTCGCCGAGGGGCTTCATCTCGGCGGCGGATTGGGCTTGCGCCGACGGCATGGCGGCCACGACGGCGACGACGAGGCCGCATGCGGCCAAAAGGCGGGTAAAGGCTCTTTGCACCTTGGTCTCCAGTGTTCAGTTAATTGGTGATTGCGGTTTGAAGCAGCAGCCCCGTAGGGGCGACGTAATGTAGCCAGGGGCGCGAGCCCCTGGTTTGTCAGAATGTAAAATCCATAAGCCCCGGAGGGGCGACATCATTTGTGGACTTTGGATTGATGTCGCCCCTCCGGGGCTTACGACCTAATCGTGCATTGAAACCAGGGGCTTGCGCCCCTGGCTACATGATGTCGCCCCTCTGGGGCTTATCAACGGCCCTTAGCGCTCGCGGAAAGTGATGCGGCCCTTGGTGAGATCGTAGGGCGACAGCTCGACGCGAACCTTGTCGCCGGGAACGATGCGGATGAAATGCTTCCGCATGCGGCCGGCCACATGGGCGGTCACCTGGTGGCCGCCTTCGATCTCCACGCGGAACCGCGTGTTGGCGAGCGCTTGGGTGACGACCCCCTCGACTTCGAGGGCCTCTTCTTTTTGTTTAGACATAAAACTCTCTTGTGACGAAATTGCCTGGCGTGCCGATCGGCGGGCGCTAGTAAGGGGGATTGCCGATCGACGCAACCCACAATCCTAGCATTGGGCGGCGCCCGGTGAAACAGGCATCCGTCACAACGGCATTTAGCCCCCGGTCAGTGACCGGGGGCTAAGTGGGTATGGCGCTAACGGGCCGGCGCGCACCGGCCGACGTCAGCCTTTCGTCCCGTCTGGATTGATCTTGCCGCAAGTGCCGGCAAAGGGTCTGCTTTTTCGTGCCGTGCGGGGCGGGAAGCCAGCGATGAGCGAACCGCCCAAACCGCGCCAGCGGTAAGCTTTAGCCGTTGGAAGTTGTTACGCTCCAACGATTTGACCATTGCCTGCCGAAGGGTGAGAATTGAGGGCTTGGGCGCACTTAAAGGTGGTAGCCCGACCCGCTCGCCCCCCACGGCCCTGCGGACCCGATCGCCTCCTTAATTTTACCACCGCCATGTCTGGCCGGACTTCTGAACAAGTGAGCAGCGCCCTGCCGGATGAGGACGCGGTGCTGCGCGCGAAGCAGGAGATTCAGTCGCTGGTGCAGGAGGTGGTCGACCTTTCGCGCAGCGAGATTGAAGAGTCCGAGTTTTTCGCCGCAATGCTGGATAAGGCGATCGCGGCGCTGGCGGCGATTGGCGGCGTCGTGTGGACGATCGAGGAAGGCGCGCCGTTCAAGCTGCAATACCAAGTAAATTTGCAGCAGACCGGCCTGGCGGCCGACCCGGCGGCGCAGTCGCAGCACGCCCGGCTGCTGGGGCAAATCGCTCAGCGCGGCGAACCGGTGATCG
>JBGSYU010000357.1:0-10903 GCA_041750715.1 Lacipirellula sp. | reverse complement strand
AGCGTTCATGTTGATTCTCCAAAGTTCAGGCCGGCCCAAGGCCATAGTCGAAGCGGACCAGTGGAATCGGGGTCGGCGTCCGAGGCGGGCAAAATCTCCTCGAGCAGTTGGCGTGCCGTCTTCGCGGCGGCCGGCGGTGAATAACTGGCGTCGCCGACCGCGAATGATTGCGTCACATCGACTGGCGACGGTCGCATGGGACGTCGCACGGCAAGCGGCCGGCGATCGCCAGTCGCAAAATCCGCCAACAACGTTTCGACTTCGATGGCGGAAGGATCGGCGACGCTTCGCCCAGCGATCGTCCCCCCGGGCGGCGTCGTGGGCCGGGGTTCAACGGCGGCCCGCGAAACCGGCGGCGGCACGCTCACGGGGTCCTCGATTCGCGCAATCGAATCGCGACCATCGCCGGGTCGCAGTTGCAAGGCAATCGTTACCGCAAGCGACGCCGCGACGGCAGCGCTGCCGAACGACCAAGCGGCTATCCGTCCCCTAGCGAGCCGGGCCGTCTCGGCCCCGGCGGCCCACCCGGCGCGATACAGCAACTGATCGCGGTCGATCCCCGTCGCCGCTAGCGGCTTAGCGGCCAGCAACGCTTCGCACGCCGCGAGCTTCTCAGGCAGTCTTAGTTCATCGGACATGATCGAGGCTCCCAATGTTGGCGGAGCTGTTCCAAGGCTTGCACATAGTTTCGCTGAGCGCTGCTTTTCGAGCCGCCGACCACGTCGGCGATTTCTTGCCAGGACAGACCGCCCCATATTCGCAGCACGACGATTTCTCTGGTAGGCGCATCGAGAGTCGCTAAGGTGTCAGTGAGTTCGGCGCGGGCGGCCGGACCCGCATCGATGAAGCGATGCTCGCCGCATTTTCTTGCCGCGGCTTGTTCGTGCGTCGCGCGCCGCTGGGAGGCGCGCGAGGCGTTTAGGGCTCGATTCTTCACTACGCGGTAGAGCCAGGCTGTCGGGTTGTCCGGGGCCGTCGGCTGCCGGGCAAGTTCCACCAGCGCCTCCTGCACACAGTCGTCCGGGAGGCTCGTCCACTGGCTGGCATACAGCGCAAGCGCCGCGGCGTGCCGGTCGAACATCTCGGCGATCAGCGTGGCATCGACGGACGGCATGACGGCTCCGGACCGCGGATTTCTATAGAGAAGACACCGCTGGCGGCTTTGCTTCCCACAATGTGGGAAGCGTTAGCGCCGCCACCACCCCGATCGCCGCCGTCTCGATTCTCAAAATGCGGGATCCCAAGCCGATGAGTTCCCATCCCGCCGCCACGGCCTCGGCCGTTTCGGCGTTGCTCAGCCCGCCTTCCGGCCCGATGGCGATGAGGGCCGGTCGGTCGTGCGAGAGATCGCCCGCCGTCAGCGGCCGGCCGGTGGGATGGGCGACCCAGCGGCGTGCTGCGGTTGGTGGAGCCGATCCTGCCGAGATGACCGGGCTATTTAGCCAGTCGCTCCACTCCTGCGGCTGGGCGATCTCCATCAACCGATTGCGGCCGCATTGCTTGCTCGCTTCGATAACGTACCGGCTGAGCTTTTCGCCACCTTGCTTTTCACTGCGCTCGGTGGCCAGCGGCACGAGCTGGGTTACGCCCAATTCGACGGCCTTCTCGACAATCCACCGTTGCCGGTCGCCCTTGGGCAGCGCCACGCCGAGCGTGAGCGGCAGCGGTAGTTCACGATCGACTTCGCGGCAGTTAATCACGCTAAGATCGACGGTCGATCGCCCGCAGGCGGTCACTTCCGCGTCGAACTCCATTCCGGAGCCGTCGAACAGCACGACCATCATGCCCGGCGCGGCCCGCAGGACGTGAAGCACATGGTGGGCTTCGCTGCCGGCGAGGGTTGCCCGGGACTCGCTAATCGGAACTTCAGAAAAGCAGCGTCGTGCCATAGATTTGCGGAGGGGGAGAGTGCTAGCACCTATTAATCTTCAATGTCATTCCCCGCTGGCGCCGATGCAACTGGTGGCGTCGTCGCCCCTTCTGCGTTCCCGTTGCCCTAGAGACGCAAGTCCAATGTATCACGCTTATTGGGGGCTGACTCGCTCGCCGTTCGCCGGCGGGGGAATCGCCCAGTTCTTTGAAGGCGAGAGCCAGACCGAGGCGCTGGCCCGGTTGCGGTACGCCGCCGAGCATGGTCGGCATGCGCTGCTCTTGGGCGAAGGTGGCGTCGGAAAGTCGGCGACGATTCGACATTTCGCCGAGCAGCGGCGGCGCGAGGGGCGAGGCGTCGTCGCGATGGGACTGGTTGGCTTGACTGCGCGTGAACTGCTGTGGCAGATCGCCTCCGGCTTACGCCTGGCGCCGCGGCCCGATGACGACGCGGTGCGGCTGTTCCGACGCCTAAGCGACTACTCGGCGGCGTGCGATTGGAGGAAGTCGATGGCCCTCATCCTGCTCGACGACGCCGATCAAGCCGGGGCCGACGTGCGAACCCAGTTGCTTCGGCTGCTGAGCATCGGCGGCGGCGCGCCCTGGATGACGCTGGTGATGTCCGCCGCTGTGCGGAATTCACAACGGCTAGGCGAGGAACTACTCGACGCGACCGACATGCGGATCGACCTTGAGCCGTGGAGCGAGGCCGACATGACCGGCTACGTTCAGCACGCGCTGGTCGAAGCGGGCGGCGATCGGCCGGTGTTCGAGGACGAAGCGCTAGCCGCGATGTACGCGTTGACGGACGGCATTCCCCGCAAAGTCAATCGGCTGGCGGATCACGCGCTGCTGGGAGCCGCCGGCGAGGAACGTGAGATGGTCGACGCGGCGATGATCGAAGCGGCGCACGATGCGATAAGCTGGGCCGCGACTGGCGCCTAGGCCGAACCTGCGTCGGCATCGTCTCGTTCCCCCAGCGCGTGTTTGACCTGGCCTATAGCGTCGCGCAGAACGGCCACTTCTTTGTCGAGCGCCTCGTGATCTTTACGGACGCGATCGATAATCTTCGCGCTGTTGGAGTGGATGGTGTTCGCCCATCCGCTGACGTCATCCAAATGCTTCGCCTTCTTTTCGATTTCGTTGATTGTTCCGTCGATTTGGCCGAAGTCGATTTGTTGGCGCTCCGCATCTTGCTGACAGCGTACGCACAACGCGCGGCTAATCTCAACCGCGGCGCGGAGGTACGAGTCGCTTTGCGCGTCTTCCGCATCCCACACGACGATAACGTCGGAGCCATACCGCGTGAGAGGCTCCATTTGCGGGGCACACTGGCGGGAAAAGACGAAGATTCCATGTTGGGCTCCGCGATTGGTGCGTGCGCGTTGGATTTCTTCGTGAGCCGCTCGGATCGAGTATCGCGCCTCCTCCTTCGCTTCGATAACGATTCGGGCGCCTGCCGCAGTGCATTCGGGGCCCAGATGAATCACCACGTCGCCCACTTTACAGTTCTTCGTCTGCCCTACGGAATTCCCCGTGAACTCGGCGACGTCGCCACGCCGTTGCGCGTCCTGGGCAAGAAAAGCGAAGACGGCGTCCTGAAAAACGCCGCCATGCTGCGTGCCCCGAGCTTCAACTTCGCGCTTCGTGACCAGCTTCTCCAAAGCGACGGTGACCTTCTCTTGAAAATTCGCGCTGGCTTCGACATGAGCGGAGAAAATCGTCGTCAATTCCGTTTTCAGCCGGCAAAGCCCCGAACGTTCGTTGTCGAGCGAAAACTCACTGGAGATGGTTTGCTGAGCCCGGTTGACGTTTTGGACGAGTCGGTTGAGCGAAGAATCGGGCTTATCGAGGGAGAACTCCTTGATCACTTCGTCGATCTTATTCTGTAGGTCTTTCGAAAGCGTTCCATGCTTAGCCGTCAGCCGCTCGATCATCTGATTCAGCGCGCCGCCGGGGTTGTCCAGCGAGAATTCGCTGAGAATGCGCGTTTGCTGCGTTTGCAACTGCGATTCGACGTTCGTTCTAAGCAGGGTCAGCAGGCCGTCGGATTGATTAGGACTGAGATACTTCATCAGCGGACTATGCTCGCCGACGTGAGAGACCATCGTTTGAGCCAGTCGCGATTTGTCGCCGTCTAACGAATCCTTGAGCAATCTTGCCAGTCCGCCATTTTCCGTGGTCAGCTCGCCTACGCGCTGCGTGAAGTGGCCGCTCTGAGGATCGAAGTAGCTTTTCAACTCGGTTTCTAGCCGGCTCTTGGCAAGTTCGGAGTGGCTAGTGAGCCGCTCCTGCAAGGAATCGAGCATCCGGTTGGTCTCGCGCTGGATGAATTCGCCGTCGAGCGCCGTCGACGCGCGCCGCAACGCGAGCACGCCGATCTTCAAGGCTTCCAGCGCGAACTCGTCGCGCTCGGGTCCCTCGGGATACTTTTCTAGCTCGGCGACGACATCGCGGTCGTCGACCTGCAGTTCCAGCGGCAGGCTAAACGGCAGCTCGCGGGCGATCCGCACGCGAGGTTCTTCGAGCGTATCCGACATCGTGTCCTCCTCCGATGCGTGGCGCGGCGGCGTGATGGACAGCCGTTTAGTAATATGGCTGAACCGGCGGATGCGGGCAAGCGGGAAGCCGGAAATCGTCCTTGGGGCTACCGCAAGTCATCAGGCGCCACCAAACCCTGGCCCGGCCGGCGAATAGCGAGAACTCGCACTTGCTGGTCGACAATCGTGAACAGCGCTCGACTGACGCTTCCGTTGCGTGAACGATAGAGATACTGTCGCAGTTCAAACGGAAAGCTTTGGTCTTCCTCCGCGACTGGCCAAGTGCGAGGACTCTGCTCCAGCGACAACAAGGCCTCCAAGAATCCGAAGTACCACCGCTCGGCGGCTTCGGGCGCATGCTTGGCGATGAATGCGCGCGCTTCGTTGAGATCGCTTTGGGCACGCGCCGTGATCAGCACCTCGAATCGCATTATTCGATGGATTCGAGGCGAAGGCGTTGTTCATTCACCAACTCGCTGACTGGACGCATCCGGCCGGCTTTCATATCGCGAACGCCTTCTTCGACGGCGGCGACGGTCTGTTCGTACTCGCGCCGTCGACGCCATGCTTCGAGTAATTCCTCGGGCGATCCGACGGCGGTCTTAACCTGGATCTGCTCGCCGATAAAGTTGTAAAACGATTCAACGTCGCGCATCGATTCAGTGGACATCATTGATTTCCTCGCGAGACGCATTAGCGAGACGAACTTTTTCGTAGCTAGGCTTTGGATCGCCCGTTTGTTTAGCGTCGGTCATCACCGCGGTCAACGACGAGCCGCAGGCAATGATGGCGTCGCCGGAGGAACTCCACGCAATCCACGTACCTGCCAGTTCCTTCGGAACGATAGCGCAGGAATTGGGTTTTAACGAAGAAGACATTCGGCCTCGTCTCCGCTATCTAATACGTTGGAGGGCGTGACGACTGAATTCTAGCATTCGCGACGCCGATCGACCAACTCGAGTCGGCGACCTAGCCCATATTCATAAAGGCTACTCCCCCAATTGCTCCAAAATGTCATCCCAAGACATCCGCACCTGGCCGATGCGGCGGGACAGGCGGTCGGAGGAGGAGACGTGGGTCATTCGCGAGCGAGCCTCGGTCACTTCGTCTTCCAGGGCCGACAGCCAGTCGGGTACGTCGAGTCCGGCGCCGTGCGGCTCGCTGACCAGATCGGCGATTTCCTGCTCCAGGGCCGCGAAGGCTGCCTGCCGGCGTCGAACGTCTCCGTTCATAGCGGGTTCGACGATGGCCCGCAGGCGGTCGATCACCAGCGGGCGGACGAAGCGTTCGCGCAGCCGATCGGCGATGGTGGGCAGTTGCATGCCGTATTGAGAGGCCAGTGCGTTGAGTTGGCCGATGTGCAGATCGGCGGCGTCGCTGGTACGCTCGGCGAACGCTTGCCGCCACATCTCGGCGGCGGCTTCGCGGCCCTGGCGAACGAGAATCTCGTGAGCCCACACGACCGGTTTTAGGTTCCACGCGACCCGTTCGTACGCGGCCCGCTGGCGAAGGAAGTCGACGAACGCGTACAGCAGTTCGCCGTGATCGCTTTGGGTGGTCGTCGTGTTGTAGTCGCGGTAGGCACGATAGTTCTCGACGACGGTCTCGATGGCGATCGACAGCAACTCGACCGCGTCGGATCGCGGCCATTGATCGTCGAGCTCCGCGAGCAGGCGAATCTCGTCGACGGCTTCATCGTCCTCGCTCAAGACGGCCAGCCATTCGTCGACGCCTTGATGGAGAATGCCGCGCAAATTTCCCAGGCTCAAGAACTTCTGCGTGAACAAGTCGGCGCCGTAGCGCTCGACGAACGACACGAACCGCGGCCAGTCATCGGTCGACGACAGCTTCTCGACGACGCTCAGGCGCAAGGTGCGACTGTGAGCGAGCCAGCGATCGAGCTGCCGCTCCGTAAGCTGCTGCAGCACGTCGACGAGAATGTGATCGGCGTCGCGCGCTCGCGTCGCCGCCGGATCGGATTGCCAATCGTCGGCGGATTGGACGATCGCTCGCACGATGGATTGGTAGCCGTTTTCGAACAGGCTGTCGAACTCGGTGACGGCGCCCTGTCCCACGGGGTTGTCGCTCTCGAGCTGCTGGGCGAGGTCGAGCAACTGGCACGTTTCGCGAATTAGCCCCAATCGGGGCAGCCAGCCGAGCAAGTCGTTGAGCAGCCGCTGAATCGACCGGGTGACGACGACCTGCCGCGGCGCCCCTCCGCGCGAATGCGGCACGTAGAGCATTTGCCGCGGCTTGAGCGCCGCCAGAAACTCGGGCCACACGGTCCGCACGCCGTCGGGATCGCCCGCCAGCACGGACCGCAAGAGCGCCACCGAGACCGCGTCGATGGGTTCGCCAAAACGCTCCGCATCGCCGGCATCCTCGCGGGTGGTCATCAGCAGTCGTGCGGCGGTCGCGGCATCGACGCAGGTGGCGACAATCTTTTGGATTAGCATATCCTTGATCGTCCGCAAGCGATCGAACTCCACGAGCGATTCGTGCGACCCCGAAGGCCTGCGAAAGCGGAACCGATGCACCGCCTCGAGCAGTTCGATGAGTTGCCGGTAGTTGGCGCCGACTTGCGCGAGCCACTGATCGAAAATTTCACGCCGCTCGGGCAAGCCCGCTTCGCCGCCCCAGGTAATGGCCGCGTGCTTCCACAGCCGAGCGACCGTATTTAGAAAGCTTAGCCGCTGCTCCAGGCGATCGGCTTCGAACTCCCACTCGGTATAAATCGCGTCGACTCCGTCGTCGACGAGATTGGCGTCGACGCCGTCGTCCGTCGTATCGCGATAGGTGAACTCGTCGTACGCGGCGCCGAACACGTCGTCTTCCGCGTCTTCGGCGTCCTCATCGTCGTCCTCTTCGTCGAACTCGCCGTCGTCCAGGTCTTCGTACGCATATTCGTAATCGAACTCGCCTTCATCGTCGAAGTCGTCATCATCATCGGCGTCGGCGTCGCTGGGATCGCCGAACGGTATCTCGTCATCGGCAGCTTCACGGGAGACCACCGCGCCGGGGCCCAGGTTCAGCGACGGCGCTTGCCAGTATTCCTCGGCGTTGGCCTCCAGATACGCGAAAAACGTCGAGACCTGCGGCCAAAGATCGACGCCGCTGGCGTGCTGTTGCGATTCGACCGTCGCCAGCCAGCGAAAGGCGAGCGGGTGAAACGAGATGTCGCCGTCTTCGAGCGGGGTGCGGTCGCGCTGGTTCACCCATTGCATCATCAGAGCCCGCGCCGCGACGATGTCGCCGTGGTCGAGCAGCGCTTCAATCACCAGTTGGAACGCTTTGGAAGAGTCGAACTGTTCGACGAACAGCCGCCAGAAGGCCACGTCCCCGGCAGCGGCACCGGCCTTATGCCAAGCGTTGAGGGCGCCGGACACCAGGTTGGCTGAAACCTCGATCTCTTTGGCGACGAGCCGCTTCACGCCTTCGACGCTTGCGGCGGCGAACGTGTCCCACCACTGCGCGAGTCGCGAAAGGACTGTGGAGAAGCGCCGCTCGAGACTGGGATTATCGACCGCGGCGGCTTCGCTCCAGGCTCGGGCGGCCAGATCGAGAATTTGCTCGACCAGTTCGATCAGCTCGTCGACGCGCCAGTCGTGAACCGTGTTCTCCAGCGCCGGGAACAAGCTGAAATTAGCCGCAAAGCCCACGATGTTCCACGGGTCGACCAGGGCGCCGCACTCGATGGCGCGGTGCAACAGGTTCTCGATTTCTTCCAGGTCCTCGACGACCGGCTCCAACTCGTCGCGATCGAGCGCATCGTGTCCCGACGTCAGCCGGCAGTAGATCGCGGTCAGCATGCGTGCGGATGCGACGCGCACCGAATCGGCCTGCTTGAGCGCCGCCTCGGTGCGGCCCATGCGGGCGAACAGGAGAGCGAGATGCACGCGTTGCAGTTGGATCGCCCGGCGACGGGCCAGTTCCTGGTTCAGGTGCTGCCGAGCCGCGCCGAACGGCTGGCGCGAGCGCCCGGCCTCCTCCCGGAGACGCTCGCCATGCTCGCCTGCCGCTTTGGCCAAGAGCTGCTGATAGAAGTCGTCGCGATACGCCGCGATGTGCGGCAAGAGCGTCGATAGCGTCACGCTCGAATCGTGCCGACTGGGCGAATCGCCGCAGGTGCCGGACGCCATGAGGATGGTTCCGGCCAGTACGGCCGCCGCCTCGTCGACGCGATCGTTCGCATCGACCTCGGGCGGACAGTGTTCAGGATCGCATCGCGTCAACAAGGCGTCGAGCGTCACCTGTTGCAGCACGAACCGCGAGTAATATCCTTGCGGCGAAATTTGCAGTGGATCCCACTGGCCAAAGTGATAATTCGGCCGGCGATTGGCGGGGTGATCGAAGTCGTACGCGCGCGGATCGAGCGCAATCTCATCCAACCGATCGAAATCGAACCACGCGCGCGCGAGGATGTCGGAGTCGGCTTCTCGCAGAATGGCCAGTGCGCGGGAAATGATCTCCTCGTATCGCCCCGCCGCTACGCCTGCGCCTTTGATGTACAGGGGAATCGGCCGCACGAATTCATGAGCGTAGGGGTCGCTGCGAGTGCCGGACGCAAGTACCGCCGCCGGTCGATAGCCGACGTAGTCGTTCAAAATCGCGACGGCGGCAT
This sequence comes from Lacipirellula sp., assembly GCA_041750715.1. Classification (GTDB taxonomy): domain Bacteria; phylum Planctomycetota; class Planctomycetia; order Pirellulales; family Lacipirellulaceae; genus Lacipirellula. The sequence continues at coordinate 1,873 of JBGSYU010000357.1, read as the reverse complement.
CGACGATCCGCTCCGTCTCAGTCCACGGCGGGCCCTGCGACAACACTGCCTCGCACACTCGGCCCATGAAGAAAGGTCGCCACAACCCCGCGGGCGCCTGATGATGGAGCAGGTCGCGGTGAAAATCGCAGTAGGCTTTCGGCAGTTGTTTAGCGACCAACTCGATCGCCGCACGAGCCTGGGTGGCGTCGGCGAAGGCGCCGCCGGCTCGCTCCAAGCGGCAGAGCGTCGAACGGAGCCATTGGCCGAGCGTGTCCAGGACCTCGTCGGGCGAAGCCCGTCGTTCGATCGAGCGAAACAGCTCGCTCAAATTTCTTAGGAACTTCGGATCGGTCGCGCCGGAGGAGAAATTCAGGTAGCCGACCGCCTCGTCCAGCAGGACCAAATCGGCGGCGGACGGTTGAGGAGGTTGAGGTTTCACGGGTGACGTTCGTCGTGGCGCCGAGGCTGTGTAGGTGGCCTCTGCGAGGCCGCTTTTCGGTGAGGGCGCCGGGGTCACAGACCCCGGCTACATATGCGACGAGTGGCCCAAAAAGGCCGCGAATGCTCCGTGCGGGCGTTCATCCTACGGGACGCCCTCCGCAGTGGTCTAGGCGCCAAACGGACCCACTATCGGCCACGGGCGTTTTTTGTCGGGACTGGTCCGGCTGACTACACTATCTTGGAGGCTTCGCGTGGCGACTCCTCGTGGCCCCAGCCGTTTGCAAAGAGTTGACCGGCATGAATCTCAAGTTTTTCGCTGCGGTGTTCACGCTAGCGCTCATCGGGCCGCTAGCTTCGTCACTGGTTCACGCTGAGCCGCAATTGGTCACGCACGAACAGGCCGCTCGTCACGGATTGCAGCGCGCCTGGTTCGCACAGGTTCCCGTCGACGTCAGCCGCAGTCGCGTCACTCAGTGGTATCTGTATTTCGAACGTCTCTACAGCGTTACCAACTCCGGCATTGTCACGGCGCTCGACGCGGAGACGGGCCAGCAGCTTTGGTCGAAGCAAGTCGGCAAGCCTGGTTATCCCGCGTTCGGCCCCGGCGCCAACGCCAAGTATCTCGGGGTCGTCAGCGGATCGAAGCTTTACCTGCTCGATCGACATGACGGTCGACTGCAATGGGTGCGCATCCTCGGCAGCGCTCCTTCGTCGGGACCGGCGCTGAGTAACGATTACGCGTTCGTCGCCATGGTGACCGGACGAATCGAAGGCTACGCGCTGGCCGACCCCAAAACGCAGCCGTGGTACTATCAGTCGAAGGGCCGCACGTATCTGCGGCCCACGACGACCGGCAACGTGGTGAGCTGGCCCACGTCGGAAGGCTACCTGTACGCCAGCCGCGCCGACAATCCGGGCGTGCTGTATCGGTTGGAAACCAGCGCCGACATTGTCACGTCCCCCGCCCAGATGGCGCCGTATTTGTATATTGCCTCGCTGGACGGCTATCTCTACTGCCTGAATGAACTTAACGGGCTGGAGCAATGGCGGTATTCGACGGGCTATTCCATCGATAGCTCGCCGGCGATCGTTGGCGAGCGCGCCTACGTCGCTTCGACGGAGCCGGCGATCCACGCACTGGACGCCACGACGGGGAAGGAAATGTGGATGACTCCGGGCGCTAGCCACTTTGCAACGCAGGGAAAAGAGCGCGTGTACGCCTCCGATCGTTACGGAAATCTCCTGGTGCTCGACGCCAAGACCGGTAATCCGATGGGTCGCATGGCGGTGGCCGAGGGCCTTTCGACGCTTGTGAACGACCAAACGGACAGAATCTTTCTCGTGAGCGATCGCGGTTTGGTGCAGTGCCTGCATGAAATCGGCGCCGAGGAGCCGACGCTCTACCGCAAGCCGCACGCGCCGCTGTCGTCCGCGGCCAAGCCGCCGGCGG
>JBGSYU010000356.1:0-2278 GCA_041750715.1 Lacipirellula sp. | reverse complement strand
CAGGGCCGATCATTTTTTCATAATGCCGAGGAAGCGTAAGAGTTTCCGTGGTTGGTAGGCGAAGTCGCGTAGTGTGGGTGCAATTTCTTGAATGTCGGCGAGTCGTAGGAGGCTGAGTGCGGCGTTGCGGAAGGCGGCGAGGTTTTGAGGGGCGTGGCCGGTCTTCACCTGGCACTGGTCCTCGCCCCAGGTGACGTCGCGGACCCAGTGGAGCCGATTCTCGATCCCCCAGTGATCGCGCCAGCGGGTCAAGAGGAGCGCGGCATCGGCGCGAGATCGTGCGACGCTGGTAATCGCGTACTGGATCTCGACCGTCTGCTGGCCGCGCCGGGTCGTCGTCCGCTGAAGCCGGCAGACCTGTTTCAAGCCGGGCCAATCGAGATGCTCGGCCAGTCGCGTGCTGACCTCGAGACGCCGCACGACGATGCGCCCGTGGCCCTTCTGGACGGTGCGGGCTTCAGAGAGCGACTGCTGTCGCTGTCGCTCGGTGGCGGGGGGAAAATCCGGGCGTGAATTCCGCCTCAATGGCGGCCTTCAGCTCGGGTTGGTTGTCTTTGACGACCAGCAGATAGTCGCTCTTGTCGGCGACGATCTGCTGGCACAGGTCGCGTTGGCAGAACATCGCGTCGCCAGTGATGAGCCGCCCTTCTAAGACGATTGCTTTCAAGAAGTCGAGGGCCGCCTGGGCTTCGTTGGTCGTCGGGTCGACCGCCTGTTGCCCCAGGACGCCGCCGACGGATTGATCGAAGAGACTCAGCAAATGGACGTTTCGCTCGTGGGCTGAGAGAGTGTTGCAGAGCGTCTTGCCGTCCAGCGACACACCCGGCAGCGTCTCAGGGAGCGATGATCCCAAGACCGCTTGCATCCACTGGCGCAGCACGGCTTCCAAGACTTCGGGATCGAGCGCCAACAGCAGATTGCGAAAGCAGTTGGCGCACGGCGGCCGGCGCTGAAAGCCAAGCCACGGCCCGATTGTCGCGTGTTGAGCGCGCCCACTGGGCGATCGCCTTGTAGCCCCGAGCTCCGGTTAAGATGCCGCACACAATCGCGGCCAGCATGGCCGCTAAAGGATGGCGCCGTCCCTGTTGCCCGCGCGGATCGGGAATCGCCGCCAGCAAGGCCAGCAGATTCCCCGCAACGCGGGAATTCTCCACAAATCACCTCCGTGCCAAGAAGAAAAAGCAAACTCCGTTCACCTCAGTACGCCCAAGACTCAGCGCCGGTTCGATTTAAGAAAACTGATCGGCCCTGGTTTTTAAACGTAGGGTGTGTCGAGTCTTCGAGACGCACCATTTGGCATCGGATTGGTGTGTCTTACGGACTCGACACACCCTACGAATTCGCAACGACGTCGCGTGCGACGCGTAGGGCAGTTTCTCCGAATCTGCAAATCCAAGTGTCGGAGACACTCGGCTACGTGATTACAACAGGCTATCGAGCAAGAGCCGAATCTTGCGCATCTCGCCGCGGTGATCGAAGCCTTCCAACGGCGGCATGACGACCGAGAGGGCCCGGTCGTATCCGACCTTGCCCAGTTGTTGAATGAGTTTGCCGTAATCGATCTCGCCCTGACCAACTCGGACGTGCAGCTTGTCCTTCGAGGAATCACGCAGGTGGACGTGTTGCACGTACTTCATCACCTTGTCGATGTTGCCTCCCTTGTGCGGTCCGGTGATGTAGTGGCTCGGGTCGAGCGTGAGGCGGAGGCCCTTCACGTTGTCGCACAGCACGACGGCTGTGTCCGGGTCCTGCGTCATCCGGCCGATTTCCGTCTTCAAGCCGACGACCGCACTCTCCAACGACGCAATCTCGACCAGCCTCCGCAGCCGCTCGATCTCTTCGTTGAACGGCGTGCCAAGCTCGGAGCAGGGCACCACGAGCGACACGACCTTGATCGCCTTGGCCAACTTGCAACACGAAGCGAAGTGATCGTAGTAATTTGGACCAGGTGCCAGCTCGATGCTCAGCGCGGCAATGTCCAGCCGGTGCGTGTCGCGGCAAAAGCGGGCCGAGCGCTCCAGGTCGGCGTGAACTTCCGACGGCTTCAACCCGCGGCCCGATTCGTGCAGCGGCAATTCGACGGCCGTGTACTCCAAGTCGGCCAGCTTCTCCAGCGCGTCTTGAGGCGAGAGATCGGGAAAGCAATCAGTTGATGCGGCAACAAACACGCGTGGCTCCTTGGTGCGTCAGTTTCGCGAGCGTCCACTTTACCGGTATCTGGGCCGCCGTGGCAAGGTTGCGGGATTCATCGTGGCGGCAGGTGGCCCGCCTGCCGTTG
>JBGSYU010000355.1:0-2768 GCA_041750715.1 Lacipirellula sp. | reverse complement strand
CTGGTTTCGTTCAAACAAAGATACTTGCCGCTTTCGATGTCCATCATCGCGATCTCGCCTCCCATGTCGGCGGCGACAAAATTCTGGCTTTGTTGCACCACCGAGGAACGCGAAAGGGAATTGGGGCGAGCCGTGCCCATGAGCGATCTCCTGGGGATCGACAGGTATGCTTAAGGCCCCACACGCGGATATGGGGATTCGCCGCGACCAAGCGCGGCGGCGGACGTGAACTGGAAATGAATTAATGAAATCGCCTCAAGGGGGCAAGATCAAACGGGCCACTTTCCCCGATGGGGCGCAGGACATGGTTTGCGAGTGGGAATTGATGTCGTGGGAATTCGGGCGATGAATTATCTTGGGGCGGACTCAGCTGGGGAGGCTGGGAGTTTTGAGGAAGCCCGAACGGGAGAATTGCCATGGAATCGGCCAGTCCAACGGTTTTGCTGGATCGAATCGCGGACCTGGTGGTCGAGAAGCTGACGCAGTCCGGCGCCTTGGCGAATCTGGGATCGGCCAGCCTCGACGAGATCGAGCGGGAAACGATCATCAACCTCGACCAGATCACGCGCGAGGTGATTTCCCAACTGCTCGGCCGGCAAGCGCGGCTCGTCGAGCCGCCCACGCAATGCCCCCAGTGCGGCGGCGAGGTCGGCTCGAAGCCTGCCCAAGGCCGCTCGCTGCAAAGCCAACGCGGGCGGGTCCATTTCAAAACCGAAGTCGTTCGTTGCGAGGCCTGCCGCCTCGATTTTTTTCCCTCAGTTCAAAATTCTGGGCTGTGACGTCGATCAGGAGCAAACGCCCGCGGTGCTCCAGAAAATTTCGCTGGCGGCGGCGCGGGATCGTTCGTACTCGATCGCCAGTCGCAACCTGCAGGACCTGGCCGACATGAGCGTCTCCGCGAAGCAATGCCAACGCGTCGCGATTCGCCTGGGCAACGAACGTCTCGAGGAGCAGGCCGAACGCCTCGCGCAGTATCAGCAAGCGACGCTTCCCCAGCAACAGCACGGGCAGCCGGACGGGGCGCCGCAAAACGATTGGAAGGGCCGGGTCGCGGTCGTTCAAGCCGATGGCGGCCGCGTTCAAATTCGCGACGAGTTATGGGGCGGCGACAAGCCGGGCGAGAAGAAGCATCGCTGGTGGCGGGAAACGCAGGCCGGCTGCTTGCAGACGTATCTCTCGAAACCCACGGAAGAGGATCCCCATCCCGAAGTGCCCGAGGCGTTGACCAATCCGTTGTGGGTGGTCCCCAAATTCAACGCCCTTCACCGCCGGCACACGGCGTCGGCAGGATCTGACGAAGGGGCGGAAGGGGAACGCGAGCCAGACTCTGACGCGTCCGCCGCGGAGGAGGATTCCCCTTCCCCGTCCGCGTCCGAGAACGGCGACAAAGAATCCCCGCGGGAGCGGTGGAGCGGCGGCAAGCCGTTGGTCAAAACGGTGATCGCCACCCGCCAAGGTTACGACCATCTCGGCCTGGCGTTGGCGGCCGAGGCGTACCACCGCGGATTCAATCAGGCGGCCTCGAAAGCGTTTATGGGGGATGGGTTGAAAGTGAATTGGTCGCTGTGGAGACGTCACTTCTCCCACTACACGCCCATCGCCGATCTGATGCACGCCTTGAGCTACGTGTACGCCGCCGCGGTGGCTTGCAGCCCGACGATCGAAGAAGGCTGGACCTTGTACCTGAGTTGGCTGGGGTGGATCTGGTCGGGCGAGACGCCGCAAGTTCTCGCCGCGATGCGGGAACGGGCCGCCGCGCCGGGGGAATCTTGCTCCGACCTGGACCGCGCGATCACCTACTTGGGCAACAACGCCGAGCGGATGAAATACGCCGAGTATCGCCGTGCGGGCCTGCCGATCACTACGTCCCTGGTGGAGTCGACGCAGAAGCAGGTCAACTATCGGATCAAAGGGACGGAGAAGTTCTGGCGCGACGAGCATTTAGAGCCGCTCTTACAACTGGTCGCCGACGACCTGAGCGACACCCACGACCGCGCCGCCTTCTGGCAACGCCGCCAACAGCGCTACCAAGGCTTCCGCCAACGTCGCCGCAAGACCAAAATCAAAAATACCTAACGAACCCCGTCATGCGCCCGAACGCGAGATTTGAAATTTGAAATCTGAGATTTGAAAGATAGCGACCAATATCCGAGTTCCGAGTTCGGTGTTCCGAGTTTCTTCAATCTGCTACTTCTCCAGCCAGCGCCTTACTTTCGCCTCGAGCGCCGTCAAGGGAAGCGCGCCGCTGGAAAGCACCACGTCGTGAAATTCGCGGACATCGAACTTCTCGCCAAGTTGCTCCTCAGAGAGCTTGCGAAGCTCGCGGATTTTCAGCTCGCCCATCTTGTACGCGAGGGCCTGTCCGGGCCAAGCAATGTAGCGATCGACCTCCGCCTCGATGTTGTGCCGTGAGAGGGCCGTGTTCTTGAGCATCAGGTCGATCGCCTGCTCGCGGGTCCAGCCGAAGTAGTGCATGCCGGTGTCCACCACCAACCGGCAGGCCCGCCACATTTCGTAAGTCAGCCGGCCGAAGTCGTTGTAGGGGTCGGTGTAAAAGCCGACCTCCAGCCCCAGCCGCTCGGCGTACAAGGCCCAGCCTTCGATGAACGCCGTGAAGCCGCCGAACCGCCGGAACTTGGGCAGGTCCAGCTCCTGCTGCAAGGCAAGCTGCAAGTGGTGGCCCGGCACCGCCTCGTGCAGCGACAGGGCCTCCATCTCGTAAAGCGGGCGGGCCTTGAGGTTGTAAGTGTTCACGTAGTAGTAGCCCG
>JBGSYU010000354.1:0-9180 GCA_041750715.1 Lacipirellula sp. | reverse complement strand
GACCTCGCCATCGAAAAATATGGCCAGCGCGAGTTGAAGGATCTGCTGCTCCCCGCCGCTAAAATCGCCGCCGACGGCTTCAAGCTGAGCGAAACGTACGCCAGCCGACTCAAGGACTCCGCCAAAGCCCTCGCTAAATTTCCCAGCAGCCGCGCCACGCTGCTCGAAAAAGACGGCCAGCCTTTCGGCGCCGGCGACACGCTGCGCCAAGCGGACCTCGCCCGCTCCTACCGCGCCATCGCCGACCACGGCGTCGCCTGGTTCTACCGCGGCCCGTTCGCCGACAAGGTCGGCCGCTGGATGGCAGACAACGGCGGGATTCTTACCGCCCAAGATTTCGCCGACTACGCCCCTGTCGAGCGCGAGCCGCTCGAAACCACCTACCGCGAGCTCACCATCATCGGCTTCCCGCCCCCTAGCTCCGGCGGCGTCCATGTGGCGCAAATGCTGAACATTCTCGAAAACTTCGATCTCGCGACCATTTACCATAACGACCCGGCCGCTGCTCTGCACATTATCGCCGAAGCCATGAACCTCGCCTTCGCCGATCGCGCCCACTGGCTTGGCGACGCCGACTTCGTCGACGTACCGCGCGGACTGATCGACAAGAACTACGCCCAAGAACTTGCCAAGCGCATCGACCTCACCAAGGCGCAGCAAGTCGAAACCCACGGGCAGCCCCCGCAAGCCGTCGAGGACCTGTTCGGCAAAAAGCACACCACCCACATCGCGGCCGCCGACAGTGACGGCAACTGGGTCGCCATCACCGCCACCGTGAACACCACGTTTGGCTCGAAGGTGATCGTCCCCGGGACGGGCATCGTGCTGAACAACGAGATGGACGACTTCTCCGCCCAGCCTGGCAAACCCAACGCCTTCGGGCTCGTGGGCGCCGAGAACAACGCCGTCGCCCCCGGCAAACGGCCGCTCTCCAGTATGAGTCCCACGATCGTTCTGAAAAACGGCGAGCCGATATTCACGGTCGGCGCCGCCGGCGGGCCGAAGATCATCACGCAGGTGCTGCTGGCGATCGTGCGACGGTTCGACTTTGGCCAGTCGCTCGCCGAGGCGGTCGCCGCGCCGCGGATTCACCACCAATGGCGCCCCGCCGAGTTGATGGTCGAGAGCAAGCTGCCCGATGGCGTCGTGAAGAAGCTCGAAGCGATGGGCCATAAAGTCGAGAAGCTCGGCTCCGCTGGCGGCGTCACCCAAGCCGCCGAGCGCACCCCGTACGGCAAGCTCACCGCCGTCCATGATCCTCGCGTCCCTGGCAAAGCCGCCACTGGTAAGCGTGCCGCAAGGAACAATTGACAAGATCACAGGATGAAGAGGATTTACGGGATCGAGGCCGCGCGGGGACCATGATTTGTCAAAAATCCCGTCAATCCGCGCGATGCTGTAATCCTGTCGAAGAAATTGGTTAGGGCTTTTTGGCCAACCGATTTGCCGCCGCTTCCGCCCCGCGCATCACGCGCATCAAATTCCCGCCCAGAATCTTTCGCACCTCTTCCGCACTATGCCCGCGGTCGAGCAGCGCCTGCGTGATGTACGGATAACTGCTCACGTCCTCCAATTGCGTCGGCAGCATCGAGATGCCGTCGTAGTCCGAGCCCAGCCCCACGTGGTCGACCCCCGCCACCTGGATGATGTGCTCGATGTGGTCGATCAGCGTGTGAATCGTCCCTACTTCGCCGCGGCCGTGTTCGGCATCCCACCGTCGCATCGCCGCCTCGACGTCCTGTTCCGCGGTGAACTCTTTCTCCTTCGCTCGACGAAACGCCATCCGCTCCACGTCACGCTTCGCCGTCTCCGGCACGATGAACGCCGAAAAAAAGTTGACCATCACCACGCCGCCGTTTTCCGCCGTCAATTTCAGCACGTCGTCCGGCACGTTACGCGGATGATCGGCCACGCCGCGGGCCGATGAGTGCGAAAAGATGACCGGCGCCTCGGTCACCCGCAGGGCATCCTTCATCGCGTCGGGCGAGACGTGTGAAATGTCGACCATCATCCCCAGCCGGTTCATCTCGCGAACCACGTCCTCGCCAAATGGCGACAGCCCGCCGACCTTCGCCACGTCGGTCCCCGAGTCGGCCCACTCCAACGAGTCCGAATGGGTGAGCGTCATATATCGCGCGCCCAGGTCGTAGAGCTGCCGCAGCACGTTGAGCGATCCTTCGATCGAGTGCCCGCCCTCCACGCCAATGAGCGACGCGATCTTACCGCTCTTGTGAATCCGCTCGACGTCGTCAGTCGTCAGCGCCAGCTCGAATGTCTCCGGGTAGCGGGCGATCATCGCCTTCACCAGATCGATCTGCTCCAGCGTGGTCGTCAATGCCGCCCCGCGCTTGGCCGTCTCGACCGGCACCCACACCGACCAGAACTGGGCGCCGACGCCCCCCTGCCGCAGTCGCGGAATATCGGTCTGCAACTTCCCCACTTGCGGCTTAGCGATATCGAGCCGATCGAACCGCCCCTGCACCTGCGTGCGCAGTTCCCACGGCAAGTCGTTGTGCCCGTCGATCACCAACGACGAAGCGTGCAGTGCGCGAGCCTCGTCCGTTAGCACCACGGGCGGCCGAGCGGCTGTGACTTCCTCAGCAGCGCCGTAGGCAGTCCAGATGCTCACGATCGCAAGCACAGCGAAGGAACGAGAGTAAGTCACGACGCAAGCTCCCATCAGGCCCAATGAATTAATCGGCCCGCCAGCCTACCGACTGCGGTTTAGCAACGCAAACAAGGCGGCGCCATAAAATGCGTAACCACAGAGAACGCAGTGATCACAGAGAGAAAGCGCGGAGCAGTAGATTTCTCTCGGTGTTTTCCTCTGCGTTCTCCGCGTTCTCTGCGGTTAAGCATTCCCCGTCCAACCCCAGCGCCCCTCCAACCGCCGTCCAAACGCGCTCGACCGACAAATCCCGCATGCACCGATGATGCCCCAGCGGACAGGTCCGAGCCATGCAGGGCTGACAACTGAGCCCCAGCGACACGCTCGTCTCATGCGGCGCGTACGTCTTGGTAAACTCCGTGCTCGTCGGCCCGAACAAGGTGACCGTCGGCACTCCGAACGCCACGCCGAAAAACCGCGGCCCGCTGTCGGTCGTCACCAACAGCCCGGAGCGGCGAATCGCCGCTTTGGTCAGACCCATCGGCAGCACCGACTCGTCGGCCAAACTCACCACCCGCGGATGCCGCGCCGCCGCTGCGATCCCGCGCGCCGCCTCGCGCTCCGCCGGTCCGCAATTGATGAGCACATGCATCCCGCGCCGTTTCGCCACCTTTCGAGCGAGCGCCGCGAAATGTTCCGCCGTCCAATTCCTCGCCGCCCCAAAGGCGCCGCCCGTGTTGAACACCGTCACCCGTCGATCCCGCGGCAGACCGAGCCGTTGCCACACGCCATCCGCCGCCGCCTCGTCGGCCGCGGTCGTCGCGAGTTCCAACGTCGTCGACTCCGGCGCGCACCCTGCCGCCTGCGCCACTTGTAGGTAGCCCACGATCGTCGGCAGCGTCGCCTGCCGCCAACCGCGCCGCGGCGCATACACCCTCACGGTAAGCAGCGGGCTGCGCAAATCCCCCGCCGTGCCAATTCGCTCCGGCGCCCCGCTGCGGTACGCCATCCATGCCGTCCGCCATGAATTGGTCAGCAGCACGACGGCATCGAGCTTCGCCTCTCGCAGTCTCCGGCGCACCGCAGGCCATGCCAGTTGCGCGTCGCTGGCGTTCTTTGCGTAAAGAATCGTCTCGTCAATCCAGGCGTTGCCGCCAAGCACCTCCGCCACGTACGGCCGCATCACGCCGATAAGCTGCCCCTCGCTTGCGACCTTCCGCAACGCTCGCAGCGCCGGCGTGGCCATGACGACGTCGCCGACCCAGTTTGGCAAAAAAACTCCGAGCCGCATAGCAGCCTCGCGGTGGACTGTCGTGGTGTTACGCACCGGACTATAGCCTTCTCGGCGCCTGCGAACAATCGAGCGTGGCGCCTCCCGAGGCAGTGCTATCAGTGCGACAATTCACGGCCGTAGTTGACAGCCTATCGCTACGCCTTTACAAGATGCCTCCACGAGTCGCCACTGCCGGCGCGTATGCCTGACCGCTGGAGAAGTGCTATGAAACTCGTGCAATGCCCCAATACGCGGCACAACTTTGCGCTCGTTCGCAAGTACCTCCTTCCGCTGGATCTAGGCCTGCTGCGACGTGGCGAGACGCCGCCGCCGACAAAGCGGGTTAAAATCCACGACCTCGCCGCGCTGCGCCCGGACTGCGTCGCGATTGCGACCGCCGATCGTTCCAAAACGCTGGCTCCGCTGGATCTGGTGAGAATTGAAAACGGCGAGGAGACCGTCGAAACCATCCCCGCGAAGGAACTGACCGGCTACGTCGCCACGATCCGCGATGGCGTCTCCTACGGTCGCCATTGCTCCGTCATGTGCCTGACCGGGGAAGCGGTCGTCGAGTCCGGCCACTTTAAGACCCTAAACGACCCGCCCGTGGACCGGTGGAGTTGGGCCCGCGTTTCCGGCAGAGCCGCCCGCCGTCGCTGGGAAAACGATCTCACCTCGCGACGCCGACTGCCTCGCATCCAGCGCGTCGAGGGAAGCGTCGCCACGCTCAATCTGCAAAACTCCCACAACTATTATCATTGGCTCGTCGAGGTCTTGCCGCGGCTTGCAACGCTGCGTCAAGTCGGCTTTTCGCCCGATTACTTCCTCGTCGATTGTCACACGCCGTCTCAGCGGCGGGCGCTAGCGCTGCTGGGCATTGCCGAGAGCGAACTGATTCAGCCGCACATGGGGCTGATGCTGCAAGCATCGGAACTGCTCGTGCCTTGCTTCCCGACGCCGGGCTGCATTCACGCGTTTCGCAAGACGTTCTGGCGCGCCGTCGGCGACAATTACCAAAAGGGCGGAACTAACGCTCGCCGGCGACTCTTCGTCAGCCGCCGCAACGCCAAGACCCGACGACTGGAGAACGACGACCAAGTGGAACGCCTCCTCGCTCAGCGAGGTTTCGAGGCGCATTTCATGGAGGACTATTCGCTCGCCGAACAGGCGCGGCTCGTCAACAACGCCGACGTCGTGGTCGGGGTTCACGGCGCCGGCCTGGCGAATCTGATGTTCGCTCATCCCCAAGCCCACGTCATCGAAATCGTCGACGCCGGCCGCTATAACCGCCGGCTCTACCCCGAGCTAAGCCAAACCGTCGGCCTACGCCATTGGCAGGTCATCGGTACGCGATTAAAGCGCAAGCGAACGCTTTCCCTGTCGTTGTCGGACCTGTCGCTAGCGATCGATCGGGCGGAAGCCGGCTTGGCCGCCGATCGCGCCGCCTGAAATTTCTAGCCCTCTCGCTCCACGAGAGGAGATTCTGCTCGCGTAGAGAGTAGATTACCTTGGCACGAAGAGTTCGGCAGGCGGTATAATTCCACGGTGCGCCCTTGTTATCAGCCCTCTGCCGAAATATCCGCATGCAGCGATCAATCCCCCTCTTCGCCTTCCTGCTCGCCGCCGCTACCGCCGCTTGCGGCTTAGCGTCCCCCCCGCAAACCTTTGCTCCCGCGTCAACTGAAAACGCCGACCTACGCTACATCGACGAAATCCCCGTCGCGATGTTTTCGGGCACGCCCGAACAAATCGGCCGCCAGCATGCCGCCTTGCTCGCCGAGCCCGGCAAAGCTGCGCTCGAATTTCCCAAACGCTTCGCGGCGGAGTTTGGCGTCGAGGCCTTCTGGCCCTTCATGGCTCAAGCCGGCCGCACACTCTTGCTAAAGGCGCCCCAGCGCCACCAACGGGAGCTAACCGCCATCGCCGGGCACAGCTCGCTGGGCGACGACCGGCTCGCGGTCGCCAACACGCTGCTGGAACTTCGCCGCATGGGCTGCTCGTCGATCATTGTCGAACCTGCCCGCAGCGCTACTGGCGGCCCGCTGTTGGGCCGCAACTTCGATTTTCCGACTCTGGGCGAGCTTCACAAGTACAGCATCCTGCTCATCTACCGTCCCGAGGGCCAGCACGCCTTCGCATCCGTCGGCTTCCCGGGCCTCGTCGGCGTCTTCTCGGGAATGAACGACGCCGGTCTTGCCGTCGCCACACTCGACGTCGAAGCCTCGGCCGACGGTTCGCGAAAGTTCAACCCCACGGGCACGCCGCTGGCGTTCGTCTTCCGCCGCGTTCTGGAAGAGTGCACGACCGTCGATGAAGCCGAAGCGATGCTCGAGAGCGAGACGGCCACGACCTGGATGAACTTAGCCGTATGCGACCGCGACGGCGGCGCCGCGTTCGAGATCACCCCCGAAAACGTCGCCCGCCGGGACGACGAGCAGGGCGTCGTCCGCTGCACCAATCATTTTCGCACGGCCGGGCTTTCCGTCGGCGAGAACTGCCAGCGTTACGACGCCCTGGGCACGCAATCGGAAGACTCACCGCTCGACATTGCCGCCGTCCAAGAGCGCCTTCACGCCGCGAACCAGCGGCGACTCACGTTTCAAACGATGGTCTTCGAGCCTCGCGAGTTGGTGCTCCACCTCGCCCTCGGCGAGCCGCCTTCATCAGACGATTTGCTTACGCGCATCGAACTGGCGCCGTTGTTCAAAGGCGACTGAATGAGAAAACTCCGGCCCCCTCCCCCTTGTGGGGAGGGCTGGGGAGGGGGTTTGTCGCGGTACGGGCGCAGCCAACTCACGAAATGGTGATCGTGTGCCCGGCGCCGCACCCCTCCCTAACCCTCCCCATTGAGGGGAGGGGACGCATGAATTGTTGCAGCGTGGCGCTAGCAATGCGCGCCCCGGCAATCTACACACGACCGCGCCGCCTGTCCCGAGAATCCTGCATCGCGCCCGCACCGCCGTGCCGATACACAGGGAATAAGTTCACGGCCGCGTCCACTCATCGTACGTCGCGTGAGGAGTTGCCTGTGTCGAGCGCCGATTTTTCTCGTCTGACCGCCATCGTTCACGCCAATGGCCGACCCCGCAGCATCGACCGACTCATCAAGAGCGTCGGCTGGCTGTATCCGCAGCTACGGCTGCTGGTTGCCGACGATAGCAGCAAGCCGCAACCCATTACCGGCGCCGACGCCGTAAAGGTTCCCGCGGGCGTCGGCGTAAGCGCCTGCCGCAACGCCTTGCTAGCGCGCGTCCGCACGCCCTTTTTCCTGCTGCTCGAAGACACGATGGAGCTGAGCCGCCGCAGCGGCGTCGAGCGGCTGCTCGAACATGTGGCCGCAAACCGGTTAGACGTCGCCGCCGGCGAGGTCATCCGCTGCCAGCGCCGCTTCGGCCTGTTCACCACGCGCAAGCTTGAGCCCGCGCACGCGACGTTCGAGTTCGACGCCGACACGTTGAAGATCGCGCCCGGTCACCGTCCATCCTTAAGCGAAGCGAGCCGGGCCGTCCCCGGCCCCGGCGCCCACTCCTGCGACGCCACTCACAATTTTTTCGTCGGCCGCGTCGACAAAATCCGCGCCATCGGCGGGTGGGACGCTCAACTGCAAGTGGACGAGCGTATCGAGTTCTTTTACCGCGTGTGCCGCTACGGTTTGAAAGTCGGCGTTTGTCCCGAGTCGATCGCCTGGCGCTGGGCGGAGAAGTCCGCAGCAAGCACGCCAACGCGCGACTTCACCAACCTCGCCGTCGCGAAGATGGGCGTCTCTCGCATGATCGACGCCGAGGGCCGCACCCACGAAGCCGCCGCCCACGCCCGGGCGGCGTGAGCCATTTAACCCCCGGTCACTGACCGGGGGCTAACTTCGCGGCCACGCTTCATCTTGCCGACCGCGGTTCCCATGGGGTATCGTGCCCGCGCGAACGTCGCGCCGCCCTGCCCTGTCCATCGCGGTGACAAACAATGCTCCACATCCGCCTCGCCACCGCCGCCGACCTTCTGGCGATCAACGCCATCTATAACCACTACGTCCCGATCTCGACGACGACCTACGACGTCGAACCGATGACCTTCGAAGCGCGCCAGCGCTGGTTCGCGGGCCGCGAACCGATCCACCCCGTCACGGTCGCCCACGAGGACGGCGCGACCCATGAGATCGTCGGCTGGGGATCGCTCCACACCTTCCGCAATAAGCCCGGCTACCGCCTCGCCGTCGAGAACTCCGTCTACGTCGACCCCGACCACCAGCGCCTCGGCATCGGCTCCGTGCTGCTCCTCGACCAAATCGCCCGCGCCTACCAGCTTGGCCTCCACTCGATCGTCGCCGGCATCGACGCCGAACAAACCGCCAGTCTCGCCCTGCACTACAAGCACGGCTTCCGCGAAGTCGGCCGCTTCGGCCAGGTCGGCCGCAAATTCGACCGCTGGCTGGACGTGGTGTTCTTGCAGCTAATCCTGGAGTAGCCGCCCCCGCCGCTTGCGGCTTAGCGAGCCTGCCGCCCCGCTACTCCGCGCGTTAAAATGCGATTCCACTCCGCCGCCCCGGCGATGTGTTACATCGCGGCTACCTGAACCCCGAGTCCTCCCCCATGCTCAACAAATACTCCGCTCAAATCACCCAGCCCAAGTCGCAAGGCGCCAGCCAAGCGATGCTTTACGGCACCGGCCTCACCGACGAGGATATGCAGAAGGCCCAGGTCGGCGTCGCCAGCATGTGGTACGACGGCAACACCTGCAACATGCACCTGTTGGACCTCGCTAACGAAGTGAAGAAGGGCGTGCAGTCAGCCGGCCTCGTCGGCATGCGGTTCAACACCATCGGGGTGAGCGACGGCATCTCCATGGGTACCAGCGGCATGAGCTACTCGCTGCAAAGCCGCGATCTCATCGCCGATAGCATCGAAACGGTGATGGAAGCCCAGTGGTACGACGCCTTGGTCGCCCTGCCCGGCTGCGACAAAAACATGCCCGGCTGCCTCATCGCCATGGCACGGCTCAACCGTCCCGCGATGATGGTCTACGGCGGGACCATCAAGCCTGGGTTCACGCATAAAGCCGCGACCGGTCGTCGCGCTCCCGATGCACCGGAAAAACGCGACATCGTCTCTGCCTTCCAGTGCTACGGTGAATTCCTCGCCGGCCGCATCACCGAAGAGGAGCGCCGAGACATCGTCCGTCACTCCTGCCCCGGCGCCGGCGCCTGCGGCGGCATGTACACCGCCAACACCATGGCCTCCGCCATCGAAGCGATGGGCATGAGCCTCCCCTACAGCAGCAGCATTCCCGCCGAGCATCCCGACAA
>JBGSYU010000353.1:0-3247 GCA_041750715.1 Lacipirellula sp. | reverse complement strand
GCCGCGAACGGGGCGTGCCGACGATGATCGAGGAAATCAACTCCGACCCGCCCGCGACATGCGACGAGCGGATCGTGGCTGCGATCGAGCGGTCGGCGGCTGACGCGGGGCTGAAATGCCAGCGGATGGTCAGCCGGGCGTACCACGATTCGTCGTTCATGTCGCTCGCGGCGCCCATTTCGATGATCTTCATACCCTGCCGTGACGGGATCAGCCACCGGCCGGAGGAATACGCCTCGCCGGAGGCGATCGGCGGCGGGGTCGAGGTGTTGGCGAGAACGTTGGCGAAGTTGGCGGAGTGACGGAAGGGACGGAATTGGTACGGATTAAGAAAAGTGAGGGACGCAATTCGTCGCCAATTGGTATGTCAATGTGCTCAATGAGGTTTCGTTTAGTCGTCGTCTTCGCGAATTCTCTCCTCCGATCTCTGCGTCTCTGCGCCTCTGCGAGAGATCTGACTAGAATTGCTGTAAGATTGGCGCCAAGGGAGTATGTTGCATGCCGCATAAGGTTTGGACTCAGAGCTATGGCAAGTCGCGGGTGCGGCTGACGAAGGTCAATCGCGACTCGCCGGTGCATCAGATCACCGAGCTGAGCGTCGACGTGGAGCTCGACGGCGATTTCGACGCCGCGTACACGCGGGGCGACAACTCGCAGGTCGTGGCCACCGACACGATGAAAAACACCGTGTACGCCTTTGCACGGGAGTTGGACGTGGCGGAGCTCGAGACCTTTGCCTGGACGCTGGGTAGCCACTTTGTCGAGAAGTTCGATCACGTTGCCCAGGCGATGGTAAAGATTACCGAGCGGCCGTGGCTGCGCGTGGAGGGGGGCGGTAAGGAGCATCCGCACGCGTTTCTCGGCACGAGCACCGAGCGGAACACCTGCCAGGCGCTCATCAGCCGAGCCGGCGAGGGGGGCGACGGCGAGCCGGAGGGGACGATGGAATGCGGACTCGAGGGGTTGGTGCTCCTGAAGACGACCGAGTCGGGATTCTCAAGATTCTTGCGGGACGAATTCACGACGCTGCCTGAGACGGACGACCGCATCTTCGCCACCGACGTCACGGCGGCGTGGTCGTACAACGACACGCCGGACGACTGGCGGGGCATCCGCCGGCGGATTCGCGGGAAGCTGATTCACGAGTTTACGGCGCGGTTCAGCCCGTCGGTGCAGGCCACGCTGTACGAAATGTGTTGCGGCGTGCTCGACGCCGAGCCGAGCGTCGAGGAGATCAGCCTGGCGATGCCGAACCTGCATCGGCATTTGATCGACTTATCGAAGTTTGACCTCGACAACCCCAATGTCCTGTTTGTGCCCACCGACGACCCGCACGGCAACATCACGGCCAGCGTCTGCCGGGAGCGCTCTTAACGAGCGCCTAACCCATGCCGCAACGATTTGCCATCGCGAGCTCGCGCGTCGTGACGCCGACGGAGGTGCGCGCGGCGGCGGTGATCGTCGACAACGGGCGGATTGAAGCCGTCGTGCGGCGCGAGGATGTTCCCGCGGGCGTGGCGGTGGAGGATTTGGGGAACCTCGTGATCTCGCCAGGCGTGGTCGACGCCCACGTTCACGTCAACGAGCCTGGAAGGACGGATTGGGAGGGGTTCGAGACGGCCACGCGCGCCGCGGCGGCCGGGGGCGTGACGACGATCATCGACATGCCGCTGAACAGCTCGCCGGTGACGACGACGGTCGCGGCGCTGGACGCTAAGCGGCAAGCCGCGACGGGGAAATGCTGGGTCGACGTGGGGTTTTACGGCGGGCTGGTCGAGGACAATGCCGCGCACGTCGAGCCGCTGATCGACGCGGGAGTGTGCGGAATCAAGGCCTTTCTGTGCCATTCAGGGCTGTACGATTTTCCGGCCGTGGGAGAGTTCGAGTTACGCGCCGTGTTGCCGACGCTGGCTCGGCGCGGCGTGCCGCTCTTGGCGCACGCTGAAGTCGTGGACGATGACTGGCCGGTGCAAAACGTCCGCACCTACCGCGAGTGGGAATGGATGCGGCCCGAGAGTTTTGAATTTCACGCGGTGCATTTGTTGGCGGCGTTGTGTCGCGAGTATATGGCGCCGGTACACGTCGTGCATTTGTCGAGCGGCAGCAACGTCTGGACGTTTGCGGGCGCCAAACAAGACGGCCTGCCGCTGACAGTGGAGACATGTCCGCATTACCTGCACTTTTGCTCTGAGGAACTCGAACACGCCGATCCGCGCTTCAAATGCGCCCCGCCCATCCGGCGAAAGGATGATCGCGACCGGTTGTGGCAAGGGTTGGTCGCAGGCGCCATCGACATGATCGGATCCGACCATTCGCCATGCCCGCCGGAGATGAAGTGCCTCGAATCGAACGATTGGCAGAAAGCCTGGGGGGGAATTAGCTCGATTCAGCTCACGCTGTCCATCGTGTGGCGCGGGCTACGCGGTCGACAGGTTCCCTTGAACCGTCTGGCGGACTGGTTGAGCGTAAATCCGGCGCGACTGGTCGGGCTCGCCGGACGGAAGGGGCGAATCGCGCCGGGGTGCGATGCGGATCTATGCGTATGGGACCCGGCAGAGGATTGGACGGTCGTGGGAGCGGAATTGCACCACCGGCACAAACTGACGCCCTACGACGGCGAGAAGCTGCGCGGGCGCGTGAAGCGGACGTACGTGCGCGGGCAGTTGGCGTACGACGACGGCGATTTTCCGGCGGGCGCGATCGGGGATCTGCTGCGTCGCGACCCGAATAAATAGCGAATAGCCCCCGGCGCAAGCCGGGGGTTTGAAGTGCGATCGACCGTGGGGCCGACCCCCGGCTTGCGCCGGGGGCTATTGGGGCATTGATAGTCTAGGCGTCTTGGCGAGGAATGAGCGTGAGTCATCTGAGTACGTCGACAATGCAAGTTGCGAATGCGCTGAATGCGCTCGATGACGATGCGGCGCACGCGGCGCTGGGGAATTGTTGCGCGGCCTCGACGTGGGTCAACGGGATGCTTGCGCGGCGTCCGTTTGTGGATGATGCGGCGGTGCAGGCCGCGGCGGCCGACGTGGCAGCGGGGCTGGGCGAGGCGGATTGGCTCGAGGCGTTCGCGGCCCATCCAATGATTGGCGACGTCGAGAGTTTGCGGAAGAAATACGCCGCGACGAAGGCGATCGCGACGGGCGAACAATCGGGAGCTTCCGGGGCGTCCGAGGAGACGCTCGCGGAGTTGGCGAAGCTAAATCGCGAGTATCACGAGAAGTTCGGGTTCATTTTCATCGTGTTC
>JBGSYU010000352.1:0-3527 GCA_041750715.1 Lacipirellula sp. | reverse complement strand
TCGCAGGCGCGGACGATGGCCGGCTACTTCAACCGCAACCACTCCGGCGAAGCGCAGGCCGTCGTGGCGCCATACGCCCGACAATCGCCGCGGCCGCTCAAGAGCAAGCGGCCCGCCCGCTTCCGCTCCGCCGTGTAGCGTTCCCGTCGCCGCGCCTCGCACGAGCGCGTAGGCGCGGCGTTCTTCTCACAACTGAAACTCCGTAGGGAGATTGAATATGGTTGCTATTTGCGTCCGGTCGCTCGACCAGCGCCCCGTCACCTGCAATGCCAGGCCGCTGCTGTTCCAAGCTCACGCCGCGCTAGAACGCGGCAGCTACATCGAAGCCGGCTGTCGGCTCCGTGAAGCGCTCCGCGTTTGGCTGCACGCCGAATGCGAATACTACGGCTGTCTGCCCGTCGCCAAGAAGCGCCCCGAGCTGCCGCCGATCGTGCTGGCGAAGGCGCTCAAGAAAGCTGGGGAGTTGACGGGCGATTATTTCGAGTGGATCAAAGAGGCCGTCGACATCGCGAACCAGGCGGCGCACCTAGTGTTCGTGCGGCCGAGCCTGATTGAATGTTGCATTTCGATGACGCTTTCGTTTCTGGACAGCAGCCCGTACCTCGTGCAGCCGCCAGCGGGAGGTCGAGTATGAGAACTAGCGAACAAATGAGCGAATGGATTCTGCGGCGAATACTCGACGACCTGATAGAGTCGCACAAGCTCGCCCATAAGACAGCCCGTGAAATGCGCCGCATGGTCAAGCGGTTCGACGAATGCTTCGATGCTCCGCTCTACGCCAACGAGGTGACGCCCGACGCGCTGAGGCGGTCGATAGGCCTGCTGCTGCAAGGCGGAATGACGCTCAAGAGCGCCAAGAAAGTGGCGCAGTCAATTGCCACGATAGTCCGACACGCCGATCCGGCGATACTGCCGCGCTGGCAGCGCATGCCGCTGACGTTCGACGGCGACGGAGCGGAAGCGATGGCGCCGAAAGACTGGCCGCTGGTGCGCATCGTCAATCAGCTTGTGACGGCGAGCGGAAACCGATCGAAGCGAACGGTCGTGAAGTATCGGCAGGCGTGCCGGCGCTACTGTCGGTTCGCCAATTCGATGCAACGAGCGGTCGACGTGACGCCGGAGCGGCTGGCGGACTTCCGAGCCTGGCAGGTGAAGAATGGCTATAGCGAAGGCACGGCGGAAGATAGCTGCGATCATGTGGCCGCCGTCGTGCGAACGGCGGACGCCGGGATTCTACCGAAGCAGTATCGGCGGACGGCCTTCGCGGACGCGAGGCGCCCGTTGTTCGACGACGGCGACGTCGGCGGCACGTTGGAATGGATCATGTTGAATGAATACTTCCCAATGTGTTCGCGCATCGCCAGCAAGCAAACTGAGCACATGTACGCCGCGGCTATCTCGCGATTGACGCGCTACCTTGAACGGCCGGCGATCCTGTCGGACCTGGACGACCTGACGATATCCCGCTGGTTGCGTTCCATGCGGGATGAATTGGCGCCGGCGACGATCGTGGGGTACGCAAAGAACGTCCGCGCGTTCTGGAATTGGTGCGCGAAGCGGCGGAAGGTCGACTGTTTTCCGACGTTCGCAGACCCGCCTATCCCGCGACATATTCCGCGAGCGTGGAGTGTGCCTCAGCTCAAATTGCTGATCGCGGCGTGCGGTAACATGAATGGAACAGTAGGGGGCGTGCCGGCGCCGCTCTGGTGGGGCTGTCTATTACTGGTGTCACTCGACTCAGGCGAGCGACGGGGCGCATTATTCCAGTTGGCGTGGGAACACTTCGACGCCGAAAGCGGATTGCTAGAAGCCCCCGCGGAAATCCGCAAGGGGCGTGGCAAGTCGGCCCTATACCGTCTGCGACCGCAGAGCGTGGCAGCGCTCGAAGCGATCCGGCTGCCGCGGCGGGAGTTGATATTCGAGTGGACCGGCGGCGCGTTCGACACCAAATATCAAGAGCTGTTGGAGCACGCCGGCTTGCCCTATGTGCCGCACAAGAGCGGGCTGCAAAAGCTGCGGCGCAGTTTCGCCACGCTGGTCGAGGCCGGCGGCGGCGATGCGACGGCGGCGCTCATGCACACCGCCCGGAAAGTTACCGAGCAATCGTACCTGGACACGCGGCTGATAGATCGGCCGTCTCCAAACTTGTTGCTCCCGAGTTTTTCATAATGAATCCCCTTCCCCCCCGTCGCCCCTCGGGGCGGCGGGTTTATTTCCTTTGGAGAATTATCATGCGAGCCTGGATATTCCAAGACCCGAAGCGCAAAGCCGAGTTGGGCGACAAGTGCCCATGGTCCGTCGGATGGTACACCGCCGACGGCAAGCGCAAAGGAAAGAAGATCGGCGCCAAGAGCACCGCCGACAAGTTTAAGCGGAAGGTCGAGGCGGAACTAGCGCTCGGCCTATGCACCGTTGGCCGGAAGCGCACCGCGTGGGCGGACTTCCGCAAGCGATTCGAGGAAATCACCGAAGCCAGTAAGGCACGCGGCACGTTCCTTGAGTATCAGCGCTCGCTGGAAGCCTTATGCACCCGGCCTACGTCGACACGATCACCACGGCGGACATAGACCGGTTCACGGCGAAGCGGTTTCAAGACCGTCAGTTGGGCGCCGACGACGATGGCGAGTTTCCCGAGTTGTCACCTGCCAGCGTCAACAAAGACCTGCGAGCGCTTAAGGTGGCATTCCGAAAGGCGCACCAATGGGGGATGCTTTCCACGCCGCCCGTGTTCACGATGCTGCGCGAGCCGGAGCGCGACCCTTACTTTATCGACGACGACGCATTCAAGGCTCTGTACGACGCCTGCGGCTCGCTGGCGCGGCCCGAGGGGCGGCGCTACCCCGCGGCCGACTGGTGGCGTGCCCTGCTCTGCTTCGCTTACATGACCGGCTGGCGCGTTGGCGAGATTCTCGACCTGAGGCGCGCCGACGTGGACTTGGATGCCGGCATAGCGACTGTGGACGCTGACAGCACGAAGGGGCGGCGGACGGCCCGCGTCGAGTTGCACCCCATCGTGGTCGATCACCTGCGGGCCATTGTGGAGTTCCAGCCCCTGGTATTCGAGTGGCCCCACCACGAGCGCACGTTGTGGACGGACTTCACGGCGCTGAAGGCGGCGGCCGGGCTGGAATTCCCCGGCGCCTTCCACCGGCTGCGGTTTGGGTTCGCGAACGCTAACGTCGACGCGCTGCCGGCGGACCTGCTACAAAAGCTCATGCGTCACCAAGCCGCGTCGACGACCCGCCGCTACATCAACGCTGCCGAACGTATGAAGCGAGCCGGGACCGCGGCACGGCTTCACGTTCCCGACGTGTTGAAGGTGGCGACGGCTTGAGTTTGGAAGGTTTATGGAAGGTCGCGCTTTTCATACGATGGAAGATGGCGACGTAACTCGTTACTATGATTGAATGAGCGCCCGTAGCTCAGTTGGATAGAGCAACGGATTTCTAATCCGTCGGTCGCAGGTTCGAGTCCTGCCGGGCGCGCTTTCGCGTGCGGTCGCTCTAGAGTCCCCATGGAAACCTTCG